>JAFGMF010000184.1 GCA_016927675.1 Candidatus Cloacimonadota bacterium | reverse complement strand
TTCAAGGGGTTGATCTGGTCAATATGGTCGTTAACTTCTGATTCCTGCCAGGGTTCACCTTCTCTGTCCAGACCAATGTGAGAATGTGGATCAATAAAAGCAGGAGTTAATATCCCAGTGTAATCAGCCTTGACAGGTTTGGCTGTTATTTCTGTGATCAAGCCGTCTTCTACGATTACGTATTTATCGGATGACTTGTTTATCCCATCGTATAGAATGCTGGCTTTGAAAATCAATGTTTTCTTTTGAGCCACGAAAACCTCCCTTTACTTTTTCTGGCAATTATTAATAAGATAGATGCCGGAGCGAATCCGACCAGATTTAAATTTTCTTTCAGTAATTCTCCCTGTTGTTTGAGAGCTAAATAATCCGGATGTGTAGAGATTTTTTCGATGTATTTGTCTATTGTTTCCCATAATCTGGTTATTATCTCAGGGTCATGCGAATTTTCCATCGGAAAAGTATAATCGTAAATCTCTACGTCCTTCAGATCAGTTTCCTGTAAAATCTTTTTTATCTGATTTCTGGTATAAGTCCGTTTATGAATTATCCCCTGTCTGGTATCTATTTCACTGCACCAGTGATGAAGTGAAATATGATTTTTCTGAGCTTCGGATTGATCTTCATCGCAATACATTTCGTTGACAATAAAGAATCCGTCCGGCTTGAGAATTCTTTTCATCTCATCCATTATCTCTTTCAGATTATTAAAATGATGAAGTGAATTTGATATTGAGACAATGTTAAAATTTTGATCGGCAAACTGTAGATTTTTTGCATCCATATTTATGAATTTTATCCTGTTATCAGATAAATTCTTTTTTGCCAGTTCCAGCATGAAATCCGAGGTATCAATTCCAATGATCTCCGTGAAATTTTTTAATGTGGATGCTAATAGGTGAACAAATTCACCCTTGCCAGTAGCGATATCGAGTATTTTACCTCCGGAAATTTCGCCAAGCCTTACTGCTATCTTTTCCATGAAAATCTCCCGTTAAGTATCTCTTCAGATTTTTTTTCGTCCAAGTTCCCATAAACAATTTCTCTTATCTTTAGAAAAGCACAATTCTATTAAAGATAATTATTAACAGAGATAGCAATTAACATGCCAATTAAGAGATGCCCATCAAATCGATATTTTATCTATTCAGTGACATTGATTCTGTCCGCAATCGCATGTGTAAATGTACATAATCGGACGATGAAAAACGAATTGAGTTGAATTGGCTCAATTACCGGAGGAGGGAAAATCAAATTGATAGATTTCAATATTTTGCTGTAAACCTGCACCTGCCCGGGCCGGGCTTTCTGCCAACTCTTCAGAGCTGTCAGAAAGAGCTGGATCTTCTTTTATGTCATCTGAAATGGCAAGCAGATCATCAGGTTTTATCAAGGGCTCTTCAGACAGGATCACTAAAATCTGTACAGGAGGATTTCCGGATTCTACTTTGATCCATTGGGGTCGTTCGGGAATGTGAAGTGGCTGAACAGCGGGTACGGGGTTTGAAGTTTTATTGTAGTAAGGATTGGGAAACAGTTGAGTTTTTTCATTTTTATCACTGATCTGAAAAACATAGAGATAACTATCCCGGACTGGTTCCAGAAATAATCTGTAGCTATCATTCTGTTCCGGTGTTAAAGTTTCCGATTGAGTAACTTGAAGATCAAAATTCTGCACAGTATTGCTGTTGGCTGTCTGATATTGAAGATATATCTGTTGTTGCGGAATAGCCATATCTGCTTCTTTCTTTGCAGACATTGATCCGAAGAGAGATTCTTGCCTGATCTCTGATTTAGAAGGTTTTTTTTCACCTTCATAGTCCATATCCTTTGAGCTGCTTGTTGAAGGCGTAATTTCTTCATCATGATGTAAATATTGTGTTAAAACAGTTACACTGATAATAAGCAGGAGCGCAGAAAAGGCAGTTACCCAGTGCCGGGAAAAAAGGAAAAAGCTTGTTTTCCCGGGTACTTTATTACGTAACATCTGATAATGTTCAGACGTCGGTTTGATCTCGGGGGATGCTTTTTCCTGATGATCAAGCCAGTTCTGCATCAATTGATCGAATAAGTTTTTATCCATTAATAATTCCCGCAAAAATAAATCATACAACTATATACTGTAAATAGTCTGAATTTTGCATTTTCAATCCGTTATTATCTCATAACCTTTGTCTTTAAGGCAGATTCTGATTTTAGCTATTGCAGAATCAACTTTATTTTTAGCTGTTCGTGTTGATTTATTGATAATCTGACCGATCTCACGAAACACTTTTCCCGAAATAAAGTAGAGTAAAACGGCTTGCTTTTCTTCGATATTATCAAGATTTTCCAGGCATTCATTGACGGCGGAGAGTTTTTTCTGCTGATACAATTCTTCTTCGGGATTGTTAGCATGATCAACAAGAATTTCACTTGAAGGATGGAATTTTTCCATAGAGATATTCTTATGGTGCTGCTTTTTCTTAAGTTCATCAAGGCAGAGGTTTCTGGCGATGGTAAACAACCAGGTTCGGAAAAGTGCCCGATGAGGATTGAATCTATCAGCAGCTTTAATCACCCGGAAAAAAGTGTTCTGCACAAGGTCTTCAGCATCCTGCTGACTGGAATTGAATATCATCTGCCGACAGAAAATGAATAATTTTTTTGAATATCTCTTATACAGCTCATCCAGGGCATCATCATTACCCTGCTTAAGTAGGGCCATTAAATATTCATCTGTTATCCGGCTCATTGGCAATACATTTCCTGAGGTTTATAATATTTACAATGCATGGCATTATTCAGGAGGCTGATAATAGTAAATCCTATTGATCTTCCTGGAAATCGAGCACTTCACCAGGGGGGATTTTCTTAACTTTCCCTTGGTCATTCAGATCGATTACTTTTCCCGCTTCGATTTCGCCACTGTCTGTATATCCTCTCTGTTCCCAGAAGCCGGGAATGTAGTGATTCAGTAGTTCAATTTTAACAACGCTTTTTGCCGATTTATATCCCCAGAGGTAAGGGCAGAAGACTCTGATCGGGCCTCCGTAATCTTCACTGAGCAATTGATCGTTGAACTCGTAAGCAAGCAGAGTTTTTTCTTTAAGTGCAATATCAACGGGAATTGAAGTGTCATAAATCAATCCGACAGACCAGAAGCGGATAAATTTCACTGTTGAATCCATTTCAACTTCTCTGAGAATATCACTGAGTTTGATTCCACTCCAGAATCCTTTAACAGACCACCTGGTAACACTTGTTAAGCGAGCATCGACAGTAGTTTTGGGAAATTCGACGAGATCTATCCAGGTAAAAACTCCCGGTTTTCGGCAGAGACCGCTGATTTCTATCTGCCAATCTTCACGATTTAAATCTCCCGGGTGACCTTCTGCCCAGAAGACAGGTGTTTGATAATCTTCAAGACTTTTCATTGTTTCATTCTCCCTGGATTCAATATGCTGAAAGTTGAGTATGAATATCACCAGCAGAACGGCCGGCATCAACAAGATATTCTTCAAAGTGTTTTTCGGGTAATTTTTCACCGAGTTAACCTGCTTAATATTCGGGATGCATTTTTTATATTCTCAGCTCGAATATATTAAAGCATCCGATTATGTTCGATTTTCTGGCTTGTAGCATAAGTCTGGATTCTTCTTGCCTGAAATCTTTATCCCTGACTTTTTTTAGGTAACCAGCAGAAAAGCGGATTGTCATGATATCAGATATTATCATTTTTTTTTGTTTTAGAAGCTTGAGTAAGAATTTTTTGAGAAGTCAATTGAGTATAATTCTGTTTGATATTTTCAGCGATCTCGTTGAGTTTCACATCGATATGGATACCGTTCTGCTGGAGTGTCTGCCAGATAACTCCCATGGCATCATCGGCAGTAAATCCGATCATTCCGGCTAAATGAAGCAGGATATCTTTTTCTCTTTTGGTGAATTGCCCGTCTGCCAGGGCAACTAAAGTAAGAAAATGGAGTGCGTAGTATCTTTCATTTTCGGAAGCTTTATTACGCAGAAATTCAGAACTTTTTTCAATTTGTTTTTCCACTGCTGTTTTATCGTACAGGATTTCCTTTTCAGGATCATCAGTAAAGACATTGGCAAGGATTTTTATCAGACTTTTGATCTCTTCCAGCTGGATATCTCTTTCAACTGCAATCAGGTTAATTCCGCCGGCAGCAACGAATTTCATGGTCATTTCGGCAGTTTTCTTTCGGGGATAAAGGCTGGTCAGATGGATCAACTGATCAACATGCTCGGTTAATTCAGCATGTTTTAACTGATTGGAAGGATGATATAGTTCCGATTGATAAAATAGTTCGATAGCCTTGATTCGGACAGGCAGAATAGGATGACTGGCAGTGCTCAACTCACCACTGTAATTACTTTCTTTAAGATCTTCCAGTTGTTTCATCAATTCAGGAAGATTAAAATTCAGATTTTTTTCAGTGAGACCGTAGGAAATTTTAAGCAATGCCTGCACTGCAGTTTCATAGTTTCCACAGGCGATCAATCCTACTCTGTCACAACTGATTTCGGCTTTTTTCTGCCAGCCCAGGAATTTCTTTTCAGCCAGAATTGGCAGGAAGGTTGAGTCTTTCTGGCTTGGATTGTAAAGCAGCAGCAGACGATTATGATCAAATAGTATGTGGCCAATTTCATGACCTAAAACGAACAGGATCTCATCATCATTGAAATTCTCAAGCAGAGCCGAGGTAAAGACGATGCTTATCTTAGTGTCCAGTTTGAAAGCCAGAGCATTATAATTGAGATCATTGAGTGAAAAAAACTCAATCTGCTGTTGAAGTTGAAATTTTTCTTTCACTTCTTCTATGATACTGAAGATCCGGGGTGATATAATTGGGGTAAGACGAACTGAATTTGCCAGCAATTGTTCTCTGAAACTGTTATGTTCCTTCAGAATATTTTCGTGGGAATCGATTATCTGTTTTACCTGATAAACATCATAAAGTGCTTTGGTATCTTCCAGATCTCCCCGATAACGGATTAAATTCAGATCCATTTGACCTCCGGCATTATTTAATTTACCTTTGAAATTGATTTACGGAGAGTCTGCAAATCCGTCAATCATTTCTCCTGCTGTATGAATCTTTGGATGGAATCTGTAAAGATCAAGCATCCGGGATCCACATCAAGAAAGTGCTTGGCAAATCACAAATTAATAATTAAGGTTAAAAAGAATGCCTATAAACTGATTCTGGCTTCTGCTGAAAAGCATGATGTTATATATCCAGTTTTGATTATCAGTTGAAGATTAGTATGTCATTATTCCGGCTTCTTCTCAGCTAATAATTTTTGCAACAACTCAGCAAGTTTTTCTTTCTCTGAAAATCTTTTCCGTCCAATGATATAGAACCAGACAAATAACAGACCACTCAGAAACCCGGGTAATGATATCCAGAGGATGAATTGGTCTTTTATATATCTGACATAGTAATATGTGCTGAATATTATCAGAACCATACCAAGAAACAGCAGGATATTAAAAAAGATTACTTCAGTGCTTTTCCTGGATTTGTCCCAGCTGAGCAATTCTTTGATCAATTTCAATTCCCGCTTATTAAAGTCTTTCATTATTATTCCTTTAAGCAGGTGTCTTCTATTTACCTTCTGCAGGCTTCTGCTCTGAGATAACTTCTACCAGTTCGACTTCGAAGATCAGGGTGGAATTTGGCGGAATTGTTCCTAAATCACGATCACCATAGCCAAGATCTGGCGGGATGATGAATTCTGCTTTATCACCTTGATGTAATAACGCTATCCCTTCGTCCCAACCCAGGATGACTCTTCCAATGCCCAGCTGGAACTTGATTGGCTCACCACGTTCGTAAGAATTATCGAATATTGTGCCGTCAGTTAATTTGCCGGAATAATGGACTCTGACGATATCACCTTTTTCCGCTTGAATACCACGTCCATATTCAATGATCCTGTATTTTAGTCCACTCTCAGTAGTCTGATATTCCATTTCCGCCTCCTTAACTTCAGCAACATCCGGATCTTCTTTGGCAGTTACCT
>JAFGMF010000183.1 GCA_016927675.1 Candidatus Cloacimonadota bacterium | reverse complement strand
TGCTATTTCAGTCTCTGAACCATTGCCCGAGATGGTCATAAATCTCAATCGGACTTTGGGTGATAATCGTATCAGCCGGGACGATCTGCCGGAAGTATTGTCCGTAATTTTTTGTCTGGATCCGGCTGTCCAGCACCAGAACAATCCCGCGATCAGTTTTTTTTCTGATCAGGCGGCCGAATCCCTGCCGGAACTTCAGCAGTGCATTGGGTAACATATAATGAAGGAAGCTGTCTTTTCCTTCAAGTTTCATTTTTTCCAGAAATGCTTCTACGATGGGATCAGTGGGAACGAGGAATGGTAATTTATATAGAATCAGCAGCGATAATGATTCACCCGGAACGTCGATACCTTCCCAGAAGGAATTGGTTCCCAGCAGAACAGCTCGATCATTTTCCTGAAATTCTCGAAGGATCAAAGCCCGGCTGGCACCTTTACCTTGAGCAAAGAGTGGGATTCCGGCTGAGTAAAGTTCATCACTTAAGGCATTGTAAACATAGTTCAAATCTTTGTATGATGTAAAAAGGATCATTGTTCCGGTATGTGCTGTTGCCACTGCCTGTCTGATCACATTAAGGCTTTGAGCCGCAAAAAATCTGTCCTGAGGTGATGGTAGAAAACCTGATACCAGTACCAGAGAATGTTTTTTGAAATCAAATGGTGAATCTACCACGAGTTCCCGGACAAAACCTTCTTCCAGCAGATCAAGTCCCATTCTGGAGGAGAAATATTTAAAGACCCCGCGGATTGCCAGTGTGGCCGAAGTGAAGACGGCTGTTTTTAATTTGCTGTACAGGTAGTCGTTCATGAGTTGATTGATGTTTAAAGGAGCATAATTTATGATGCCGTTGGGATATTTATCATCACTTATGCTGATCGCTTCCAGCCAGTAGGCATAGTTCTCGAGTTCGGCATTGTAGATCGAAGTCAACCCGTCATGATACTCACCAATCCTTTGCAGAACTCCATCAAGGTTTTCCAGATGTTTCTCCTGATCGACAAATAAGTCGGAAGCAATATTGGAGATCGAACCCCTTAGTTTCTGGATCATTTCCGACAACTCCTGCCAGAAAATTATCATCTTCTGCAGATAGTCATTCAGAAAGGGAAATTCTTCCAGGTCTTTAACCCGTAATTTTCCGTAACTGCCCTGTTTATCAACTGTTTTCCCAATTTCCCGGAAGCATTCGCTGAAAATATCTTTTCTGTTTTTGAGAAAATCAATGGCATTATCCAGTAATGTTTTAAGATATTTCTGTTGCTCTCCCCGGCTTTTGGTTACAGCAGCCTTAAGGGTTGGCAGAATACCTCCCTGGAATTTTCCTCTGACAGAGAATATCTGGTTAAGGAAATTATTGAAATCTCCATAGGAAAAACTCAATCCCAGTTCTCCCGGAGCAAGATGGGGCAGATTATGGGCTTCATCTATGATCAGATGCTGAAATTTACCAATAGCCGTGTTATCAGCCAGCATATCAGCCAGCAGGAGATGATGATTGATGATCACCAGATTTGATTTTTCGGCTTTCTTCCTGATATCCATCAAATAGCAGCGATTGTAATTTGAGCACCTTTTCCCTTTGCAGAATAGCCTGTCAGCCGCCAGTTTTTTCCAGACAGAGCTGTCTCTGCCGGAATGAAAGGATGAATTTTCGGAAATATCCCCGGTACCGGTAAATTCGCGCCAGACCAGTAAATTAAGGAGTACACCGGCTTCCTCTGGTGTAAAAAGATGTTCAACGTCAAGTGTCATTTCCTGCCATTTTGTTTCACAGAGGTAATTTCTTCTACCCTTGAGAAGGGTAACTTTCAGTGGTAATTGCAGGCAACGCATAATTATCCGGAGATCTTTATGGAAGAGTTGTTCCTGAAGATTTTTTGTGTTGGTGGAGATAATTATCCGGACATTGTTGATATTGGCATAGATCAAGGCCGGGATAAGATATGCCAGGGATTTCCCCACTCCTGTTCCAGCTTCTGTTAACAAAAATTCCTGATCCATAAAAGCCGCAAATACGGCTTGAGCCATTTCAGACTGTTCGCCACGCAATTCATAATCTGCAAAATTCTGATCGAGAGGACCATTTTCTCCGAAGATTTCTTCAATTTCATAATCCTGAGGATGGTCTGGAGAATAGCACAGATAGTTCAGATTAGTATTTTTCTTAACCTGTATTTTTTTACTTAGCAAGGCATTTTGGCGTTGAAAATCAACTATCTTTTCAAGAATTATCACAATTGAGCTGCCGGCATACCTGGCAATTTCGAGAATGCGGAAATTCAATTGCAGACTAATTTCTTCTTGAATGTAAGTTTGCAGTTTCAGGAACAATCGGGCTGTCTGTTCCGCATCAAAGATAGCCCTATGAGCCTGGTTCTGCTCCAGTTCGAAATATTCTGCCAGAGTCCCGAGTTTATGGTTACGGGCGAAGGGCAGATATATCCTTGCCAGTTCCAAGGTATCCAGAACTGGGTTGAGAATCGCGGGATGTCCGGTAAATTCAAGCTTCTTATTGATGAATCCCAGATCGAATCTTGAGTTATGGAAGACCAGGATATCATTTTTAATAAAGGCAAGCATTTTCTCCAGAGCGCTGTTCAGATCATCTCCATTTTTCAGTTGTTCATCAGTAATATGAGTAAGTTGTTTAATAAATTCAGGTACTTTATTCTGTGGTTTGATAAAAAGAGAAAATTTATCCGTTTCCTGGTCATTACTATATTTAACAGCTCCGATTTCGATTATCTCATCTTTGCTGAAATCAAAACCTGTTGTTTCAATATCGATTACGATAAATCCTGGCAGAATGCTCATAATTTCCCTGAGGTATTTTTATTAAGGATACAAGATCTGCAGGTTTATTTTTCCAGTTTGTAGCGCTGGATCTTTTTAATCAAGCCCTGCCTGCTGAGTCCTAATTCTTTGGCTGTCTTAGTCTGATTCCAGCCGTTCTCATTCAGTGTGGATAAAATCATCTGTTTTTCCAGTTTTTCAACAGCATCTTTGAGGGATTTCTTTTCCAGCAGATTGATTGTTTCGGTATTCTCCTGGAAACGGAAAATTTCCTCAGAAAGGTCTGATGATTTGATCGAACTTTCATCTTCAGCCAAAGTAACAGCCCGTTCGATTTCATTTTCCAGTTGTCTGATATTACCCGGCCAATCGTAATTCATCAGGTATTTCAAGGTTTCATCGGTTATCCCGTTCACTTTTTTATTGATCTTGCGGCAATATTTATCGAGAAAGTGTACAGCGAGAAGAGGAATATCGGAGCGTCTTTCTTTGAGAGATGGTATTTCTATTTTGATCACATTCAGACGATAAAAGAGATCCAGTCTGAATTCACCTCTTTCCACTTTATCTTTCAAGGAGACATTAGTGGCACAGATTACTCTTACGTCTACCTTATCCGTCTTTGTCGATCCCACCCTCTTGATTTCACCTTCCTGAAGAAAGCGAAGCAG
>JAFGMF010000182.1 GCA_016927675.1 Candidatus Cloacimonadota bacterium | reverse complement strand
CGATCAGCGATTAAACCTGAGCAATTCTCCGCTATATATAGTGGAACCTGAATCTCTGGAATTTCCCGGTCTTCTCCAGCCGCCTGAAACCCATCCTCCAATCGCAAACAGGATCAAAATCCTGCGAAGTCTCGGATCTGTTATCAGCTTCAGTAATTACACTGCAGTATATAATGAAGTTCTGAATGTAAATAAAACTCTCTTCCCAAGAGATATAATTGAGGATGAAACCAAACTTGAAACAAAGCAAAGAGATATTGCAGAAAGTAATATTCTCGATCCGGCAGTTAGCCTGCGGAAAATGAAAGATATCATCCATTACCTGGATAACCATTTTATTGTTAAATGCACTTGCGGGCTCAAGATCAAACTGCCCAAAGATTTTCCCTGTCATGAGCTGCATTGTCCACGCTGCGGTTATATTCATTATCTGGATAAAAAGGAGTTCATCCTTCCAGAGCAGGTGATTCAGGATCAACTGCAGTCAGATACAGAGGAACCTGTTCCGGATCCTGCCATTCCCATGGTCTACAACCGCACTCCCGATCCATCCGACTGGGAGAGTTTCAATTGTCTATGCGGTTCTCCGAAGCATTTATCTCCGAATTTCAGAAAGAAGTATTTTTTTTGCACAAACTGTGGGAGAAAAATCATCCTGAGATAAAATTCAAGGGTTGGAAAATCCGGATCAATCAAGTGTACTGTAATCTGTAGAGATCGTAATATAATCCTTCTTTGGCAAGCAGTTCCTGATGAGAGCCTTCTTCTCGGATCTCACCTTTATGCATCACGATTATCCTGTCAACATGCTGAATTGTTGATAACCTGTGGGCAATGATTATCGATGTACGGTTCTCCATCAATTTCTTCAAGGCATCCTGAATCAGGATCTCGGTTTCAGTATCAATATTGGATGTTGCTTCATCCAGAACAAAAATAGCAGGATCGTAAGCCAGTACACGGGCAAAGGCAATCAACTGTCTCTGACCTACCGAAAAAGTAGCCCCTCTTTCCATTACCGGTTCTTCGTACTGCTGCGGGAGAGAATCAATGAATTCATCAACATTCACATATCTGCTGACTTGTCTGATCTCCTTATCCTCTATCAGAGAATTATTCAGAGCGATATTATCCCTGATAGTTCCGGTAAACAGAAATACATCCTGTTGAACGATTCCTATGTTTCTGCGAAGATCCTGTAACGAATAATCCCGAATGCTTTTTCCATCAATCAGGATCTCGCCTTTCTGAAAAGGATACAAACCCGAGATCAGACTGATGATCGAAGTTTTTCCGGAACCTGTATGACCAACCAGGGCAACTTTCTCGCCGGATTTGATTTTAAAGGAAATATTTTTAAGAACATCTTCATGGTCATTATATCTGAGCCAGACATTCCTGAATTCAATCTCACCTCTAAACCTGTTACCCGTTTTCTTTTCAAGCTGATAATCTTCTATCGGCTTATCTTTCAAATCGAATATCCTCTCTGCACCTGACATCGCTGCCTGCAGAATATTGAATTTTTCACTAAGCTGATCGATCGGTTCGAAAAATCTGTCCATATAACTGAAGAAAGCCATGAACACACCCAGGGTAAGCAGATTCTGCATGATCTGACCACCCCCGTACCAGAGGATCAGGGCTAAAGCGATCCGACGGGTTGAATGGATAACCGGGCGAAATGACGCATAAATCCGCATCTGTTTCAGAGAAGCCTGATAGTATTCATTATTAATTCTGGAAAATTCCCTCTTTTTGCGATTATACTGGTTGAAAATCTGAATGATCTTTACCCCGGAAATATCTTCAGACAAGGTAGCGTTGATCGCGGCAATTTTCTTGCGAACAACCCGGTAGACTACTCTGATCTTATTTTTGAACACGATCAGGAGTATTATCAGAAAAGGTAAAATTGCATAAGTAACCAATGCCAGTTTCCAGTTGAGAATGAACATCATGACCAGAATGCCTATCATTACCAGAATATCCTGAATAAGCTTGATCAACCCGGCAGAGAGCATCTCGTCGAGAGCTCTGATGTCGTTGGTTATCCTGGTGACCAGACGTCCGACGGGATTTTTATCGAAAAAAGATAAGGGCATCTTTTCCAGGCGCTGAAAAAGGTCCATCCGCAGATCATACATGGCATGCTGAGCTGCATAATTGATCGTATAGATTTGAAAATATGTTAAAATGAATTGAATCACAACGATCCCGAAAAAGATCATACCAAATATCTTTAACTTGTGTAAGTCTTTACTTCGGATGGATCTTAATTCACCTGCACTCAATATACCAGAATCCCGCAATTCCTGCATCACATCAGTCTGAACTGCTATCTGATCCGCTGATATAACCAGAAAATTATCATCCCCAAGCAGTTTTTTTATCGACTCTTTATTCTCGAGTAAAGCTATTTTCTTTTCAAACCTTGCTTGATTTTCCAGCTCAGCTATCTCTTCCGGAGCAAAATAATTCATCCTGGTATTAGAAAAGAGAAAATAGATTCTATCTTCGTATTCGAACTGCTTGAAACGAACCCTTGAATACCGTTCTCTGAAATCTTCAGCGTCATTGGAATCATCGAAAATTATCAGGTTTTGATTAGAGGTAATCACTTCGTCGACTGCCAGTTTTGTTACATAGGGCATGGCAAGTTCTGCAGCAGCGATCATCATTAATAGAAGAAAAGAAATCACAACCAGCAGCAGATATGGCTTTAGATAGGCGATCAGCCGGCGGAACAGCTCTTTATCATAGATCCTTGATTTTAGATCATCTTCAGTGCCGTGCATAAATTGCCGCATGATTAATCATCCTCTGCTTTCAGTCGCTCTTCAATCTGCTGCTTTTCGTAAAGATCGCGATAGATCCCACCTGTTTCCAGTAATTCTGCATGAGTTCCCGTTTCGATTATATTGCCGGCATCAAGGACTATCACCTTATCAGCATGCTGCAGAGCAGAGATCCTGTGTGCTATTATTATAGTTGTCTTGTTCCTGCGAAGAGTGATCAGCTGATCAAGAATCTGCTTCTCAGTCTTGGTGTCAACCGCAGAAAGAGCATCATCCAGGATCAGGATTTTCGGATTAGTCAATAACGCCCGTGCGATCGCTATCCGCTGTTTCTGTCCGCCAGAAAGGGTAACTCCCCGTTCTCCGATTACTGTATCAAACCCTTTTTCAAAAGAGACAATATCTTCATAGACCTGGGCATATCTGGCAGCTTCTTCCACAAGATGACGTTCGCTGTCTGGATTACTCAAACTGATATTATCGGCGATCGAATCAGAAAAAAGGAAAATTTCCTGAGGAACGGTGACAATATTTTCTCGAAGAACGGCCAAAGGTATTTCGTATAATTCATGATCATCAATAAAGACAGAATCTCCAGGCGGATTATATACCCGGGTGATCAGGTCAATCAGTGTAGTTTTTCCACATCCGGTTCTTCCAACCACTGCCAGTGTTTCTCCCTGATTCACTGAGAATGACATCCCTTTGAATATAGCCGAGCCTTCGTTATAGGAAAAATGAAGATCTTTTAGCTCAATTTTCCCGTTGATTCCGGTAATATCAAAATCGGGATTTTCATCTTTGACCTCAGGCTCTATTTCGAAAATTGAATTAAGTCTGTTGAGAGATGCCGTTCCCCGCTGGTACAGATTGACGAACCAGCCGATGGCAATCATCGGCCAGACGAACATACCAAGATAGGAAAAGAAGGCAATGAATTCTCCCATTGATATTTCTTTGAGCATGGTATATTCGCCGCCGAAAATCAATACTATTCCCATACTCATGGCTATGATCAGGAACAGAAAAGGATGGAACATCCCGAAGATCTTCACCAATGCAATGTTATCCTTCACATAACCATAAGCTGATTGTGACACTTTATCCTGCTCAGCTTCTTCCTGGCCGAAAGCCTTGATCACCCTGATCCCGGAAATGCTTTCCTGTACTATTCCGGAAAGCTGGGAAAACGTTGTCTGCACCCTTTTGAAATGATAATGGATCTTTCTTCCGAATATGATGATGATCAAGGTAAGTACCGGCATGGGTAAAATGGCATACAAGGTTAACCGCAGGTTTATTCTGATCATGAAAAATAAGGATGCAATTGTAAAAACCGCAATATCCACGATGATGACAAGTCCGAAACCGACCAGCATTCGCACGGCATTGAGATCATTGGTGGCATAGGCCATCAAGTCACCGGTTTTTGCCCGATTGAAGAAGTTTTTTGACAGGGAAAGAAGGTGATCATAATACAATTGCCGCAGATCTCGATCAGTGATCCAGGCACAGCCAATAAGTAATAATCGCCATAAAAATCTGATCAAAGCTATGCCGATGGCTATCAGGAAGATCATCAGTGAATAGCGGAACAGATCTGATTGGGTAAATCCGGGGATTCTGAGTTTGTCAATTGCAATCTGCATGATCTTGGGAACCATGAGCTGCAGTATGTCAACCAGAATTATCAACAGTAAACCCAGTACTATTTTGAACCAGTTACGTTTAAGTATGGGATTTATTTTGGCAAAGGTATTCACAGATATACCTTAGATTGCCCTGCGAAGCTTGATCGCAAAAACTACATTCCCCGGCTGATTATTATCCAGAGTTACTTCACCGCCGTAACTCTCGACTGCTTTCCTGACAATGAAAAGCCCTAATCCGGTGTTGCCGGTTTTACCTGATGAAAATCCCTCTTCGAAAATATGCTCTCCTACATTATCAGGTATTTTTCTGCCATTATTGGTGATCATAATTTTACAATATTCATCCTCGGGTGTACTATCAATTTCAATTTTTTCACAATCCCCATGGACAATTGCATTACTGATAATATTTTCAAAGACAGAATCGATTGTCTCGTCTGCCATCACTTCACATTCACCCCTCAAAGTAATTCCGGTAGCAGGATAACTCCGTCTGATCTGTTCCACGATTTTGCTGATCTGATAAACCTTGAGATGAGAATGGGCTGTCATGAACTTCTCGAATTCCCGCATCCGATTGATCAACTGAACACTTTTATCGATCCGGCGATGTGTTTCTTCGAGAATTTTCTCATCTTTTGTTTTCAAAAAAACGTTGACCCCGCTTTTCATTACCGACAGGTCATTGGCCAGATCGTGCCTGAGGATCTTGTTTATCAATTTCACATGTTCCTGATGAGCATTAAGAATTTTTTCGATTTTTACTCGTTCATCTATCTCCTGGTTAAGCTTCTGGTTGATCCGAGCCAGGTCTTCATTCTGCAGATGCTTAAGTCGATATCGATTCAGGATAAAAAAGATCAGCAGGATACTCAGCAGAAATATGATCGCAAACCCATAGATTATTGTTTTCTGTCTGTTCAGATCCAATTGCTGGATCTCAATCAGCAACTCATTTTCCTTTTCAATCTTCTCAACTTCATAGCGGGTCTGCAATTCTGTCAGTTTGCGGTAATTGTTCAATCTATCAAGTGAATCCCGGATCGCAATGTGTTTCTTGTAATACTGAAGAGCTTTCTCATTTTCATTCCGCTGTTCGGCAACTCCTGAAAGGTTGAAATAGCAATCTTCCCGGAGTTTATTTACTGCCTGCGATGAGTAGCCTTTTAGATGTTCAAGAGCAAGTTCAAAATAATATTCAGCCGTTTTAAATTTCTTCTGCTCAAGATATATCTTCCCGATATTAATGGCAGAGCTTCCTGCCATTGCGGTGATCTCATTGTTCAATCTGATCTCATAAGCCTGTTTATTGTAATGAATCGCCTGTTCAATATCGCCGAGTTGCAAATAATTCCAGGCAATATCATTACAGGCTATTGATTCAGTCCAGTAATCATTATGTTCTTTACTTAATTCCAGGGCTTTGAAACTGAATGTCATAGCGCGCTCGTGATCATTCAGGTTCATCCAGTTCTTACCGATGGAGATCAAAGTACTGGAAATACCGGCATAGTTATCCAACTCTTCATAGATCTGCAATGCCTGTTCCTGATAAACCATAGATTCGGAATATACTTTTAAATACCTGTAATTTACCCCGATATTCTGAGAAACTTGAGCAATCAATTTTCGATCGTCTGTTTCTTTGGCAAGATCCAGGACTTTGAAATAATATTCATTGGATTTCTGATGATTTCCAAGACTCGACTGGAATTTTGCATAAAATTTATATAACTCAATATCTGAATATGGATTATTTAGTAATACAGCCAACTTTCTGGCAGACTCCAGATGTTCAATTACCTTAACATAATCTCCCATTTCCAGATAGTTGTCAGCAAGAGAAAGCATGGCAGAGATTTCATCCTTTTGAGAACCCAGTTTTCTTGCCAGATCAAGTGCTTGACTGCTATAATTCAACGAAATATTTATATCAATCTCCCGATAATACTCTGCAAGTTTGATCAGCGACTCTGTTTTTTCAGTTCCATCTGCAGCCTGCATATCTTCTTTCAATTGGATCAGCTTTTCATCGCAGTCAAGAAGAATACTGCCAATTATAAACAAGAAGAATAGAACTTGCTTCAAACTGCCCTTTCCTCTCGGGGATCAAACTTCTTAAGATAGTGCAAAGCACATTCTTTTGCCATTTTCCTGATCCTTGCTATATATGCAGCCCGTTCTGTTACGCTGATAACTCCTCGGGCGTCCAGCAGATTGAACAGATGAGAACATTTCAGGATCAGATCATATGCTGGATAAACAAGCTCAGCATCAATAAGATTAAAAACCTGTTTTTCATGATCATTAAATGATGTTAACAATGATTTTACCGATGCCGACTTGAAATTATACTCGGAAAATTCTATTTCCCGTTCTAGAAATAGGTCGCCATATTCTGTGTTTTCATTCCAGCGGATTTTCTTGAAATCATCCACTTTCTGAATATACATGGCAATCCGCTCCAGCCCATAAGTTAATTCAACGCTGATAGGAGAAAGCTCT
>JAFGMF010000181.1 GCA_016927675.1 Candidatus Cloacimonadota bacterium | reverse complement strand
TTTATTTAACCGTTAAAGGTCCACATCTGTCGTATCTAAATCACACGATTGTTGATGGTAATGATGGCATGCTGATCCCGGGAGAAATCGCAGATCTGAGAGTTACCATAACTAATCTTGGCACGGTGTCAGCTCCTCAGGTTTTCGCCAATCTCAGCTGTAGTAATCCTGAGATAAATATTACAGATAATAATGCTTATTTTGGTAATGTTAATCCGGGAAGTCAGGCTACCTGCTCAACAAACAGTTTCAGTCTGGAAGTCGGAGACCAGATCATTTATGGCAGTCAAATCCCGGTTGAACTGAATCTGTATAACAGTCAGGGTTATGATCATACGATTAATTTTTTTCTGCAGATAGGAGAGGTTCGGGTTACCGATCCTCTCGGATCAGACAATTATGGTTATTATATTTATGATAATGGAGATGCTCAATACAGTCTTGCTCCCGTGTATCAATGGATTGAAATTGATCCATATCTTGGCGGAGGTGGAACTGCCTTGAATTTCAGTGACAATGGAGATGAAACAGGTGTCGTAGAAACTGTAACAGTTCCTTTTAACATCAGATTTTATGGTCAGAGATATAATGAAGTTTCAATTTGCTCCAACGGCTGGCTGGCTCCGGGAGAAACTGATATCAATTCTGCGATGAACTGGAGCATACCGGGTCCTAATGGACCTTCACCGATGATCGCCCCATTCTGGGATGATCTTATCATGAGTTCCGGGCATGTCTGCTATCAGTATCGATCAGATCTGCATGCTTTTATCGTGGAATGGTCTAATTTGAAAAACGAATATAACACATCTTACACGGAAACCTTTCAGGTGATCATCTATGATCCCGCATATTATCCGACGCCAACCGGAGACAGCGAGATCAAGATCCAGTACAAAGAGATCAATAATATCGATGTCGGGGTTTATCCAGCTCCGGGTATGACTCATGTTTACCATGGACAGTATGCCACGGTTGGGATAGAAGATCATACTGGACTTGATGGCTTGGAATATACTTTCAATAATACTTATCCTACAGCAGCAAAAGAACTGGAAAACCAGATGGCGTTGTTCATTACAACCAGATTTGGCACTATCACCGGACCTCCGGAAGCTGATCTGGAAATATCTGACCTGGATTTTATCATGATCCAGGATGATGAGGATACCGGAACAATAGAAATATCAAATACAGGCGAGAATACTCTCGTCTATTCAGTTAGCTCTTTCTACCGTCAGCAGGATATAATCTCATCCGGAAGAGATTCAGGTGGTCCCGATGATTATGGATATGAATGGATTGACAGTAATGAAACCGTAAATCTTGCCTACAGTTGGCGTGATATCCAGGGCACGGGTACATATGTCAGTTTTACCAATAATGATTTGGGTACAGGGCTGATGAGTATCGGATTCACCTTTAATTTCTACGGGACGGATTATACTCAGTTCCGGATAAATCCCAACGGCTGGATCGGATTCGGTTCCGATTATTCTTATTGGTCGAATACATCCCTTCCTTCCACCAGTGCACCTCATCCCGCAATCATGCCATTCTGGGATGATCTCTACCCCCAGATAGGCAGCAATGGGGGTGGAAATGTTTATTATCAAAGTAATTCAGACAGCCTGATCGTCTGGTTCGACGATGTCCGGCATTATTCAGATAATTCCACATATGATTTCCAGGCTATTCTCTATCGGAACGGCAGGATTTTATATCAATACAGAGATATGAATGGCACAATCAATTCTGCAACTGTCGGCATTCAGGCACCCGGTGCCGGGGATGCACTTCAAGTTGTATATAACAATAATTACATTGAGGATGAATTGGCTGTTTTGATCTCTCCACCTCAATCCTGGATGGAATTGAGTCATGACAGCGGAACGCTTGATCCCGGAGAATCTGATTTGATCGAAGTGAATGTAAATTCTTTTGATCTGGAAGAGGGAGAATATAACTGTATTTTAACCGTCAACACCAATGATCCGGCGAATCTTCATATCAATATTCCCGTACAACTAACGGTTGTTCCCTATACCCTCGATCCTCCTGCATCTGTCTGGAGCACTGTTTCCGGTTCAGAATATCAGTTGAACTGGGAAGCGGTTACCGGGGCAACGGCTTATTTGATCTATTCATCTGCAGATCCGTATGCACCTCTTGCTTCCTGGCATCTGGAAGCAGAAATTACTCAGGGTACTTCCTGGACAAACGGGTTCGATGCAGATATGAAATTTTTTAAAATTATAGCGATAAATTAAAAAAACAGGAGAATATTATGAGAAAAATTACACTGCTGCTTATAACAGTCTTGCTGACTACCTGGTTAGCTGCACAGGTTCAATGGCAGGCAGGTGGCATACCTGTAAGACAGGGCGTGAACATAGAATGGACAAGATCATCAGCAATCCTCGAAGATGGTCAGATCATTTATGTCTGGTCTGATACCAGACGTGGTGACCGGGATCTCTGGGCTCAGAAGATTGATCAGAATGGCATTCCGCAATGGGGTGACAACAGTAATCTTCCGGCATTTCCCGATATGATCGAGGGTATGATGATCAACGGGGAAATTAACAGACAGGAAGATCCTGTTGTCATCTATACCGGTAATGGCGAAGTCATTGTTGCCTGGGTTGATTTCCGTAATGAAGATGCCGGCGATATCTACGCACAGAAACTTGATGCAGATGGAAATCTGCTCTGGGATCCTTCAGGCGTTCCTCTCTGCCTGGCGGAAGATATCCAGATTTCTCTGAATATCGTGAATGATGCCAATGGAGGCGCTTATGTGATCTGGCTTGATAATCGGTTCCCCGGGGGTTCGGATATTTATGGTACTCATATCCTCAGTAATGGTGAGATTGCTGCAGGTTGGACTACAGATGGTAATCCAATCGCCAACGCCAGTGGCAGCCAGAATCAGCATACTTTCTGGGAAGACGG
>JAFGMF010000180.1 GCA_016927675.1 Candidatus Cloacimonadota bacterium | reverse complement strand
GTTGTTCCAGTAAGAGAATTTGGTGACAAAATAATCCGGATTCTGAGGATAATTAAGCAGAAGATTGATTTTACCTCTGTTCAATGCACCGCCCATGTTGTAGATCTGATCTGCAAAAATCCCGTAATAGATACCGGCATCCATGCAGTTGTTGAAACAGGTATGGGTGTTTCCGGTTGCTGTTGAAATAGCGGCAATAGCACCCTTAGGCGAGGATGGTGTTCCAGCTTTTAGGAATTTCTCACTTATGCAGTCGCTCGTTCCTTCGAAGTCTCCGGTATTGCAGGTTAAAGCCACTGCCACGGGAAGCCTGAATCCATTATTCAGATTTTGAATATCGTTCGTTGTCCAGCCGCTCATTCCACCGAATCCGCGATAATTGAAATAGCTGACTCCGTTATTGATGTTGGTTGACATCTGCGATACCCATGGGCCGTTAAAGACTTCCGTACAGCCGATGTTGCTGTTATGCTCTGTGATCATCTGATGAACACTTAATTTGGTGTCTACCGTGGAAGGACCGGAAGAAGTGGGATCACCGATAAGAACTGCTTTGTCATACCAGTTAGTTTCAACCATATATGGAGTACGTTCATAATTTAAGATCTTGTTGATAATTGTCTGCAATTCGGTGAGTGAGTTGAATGACAATCGTCCTATCATGATATCTGATATTTCATCATTCCCATCAATGGTGGTGAAGAAATGATCACCTTCGCCATTATACCATCCACCCATGAAATGACCTGTCGGAATATTGAATGAACCACCTGCATCCCCTACAAGGCAGACAAATTCCGGCGGATTTTCCCAGGTAAAATATGCATTTTGGATATAACTCTTAATAGAGTTTATATTGCTTCCAGTAATTGTAGTATTTACTGCCGTTACTTCAAATCCTTTCTGATGTTTCCATTCGGTAAGGATATTCAAGTATGTCTCTACCTCTGAATTGTTGGGATAGATAAACAGATAAGATGGTTTCTGAAAAGTCTCTCTGCCCTGAAAATTATCGTAATTAAGGATTACACTGCGGTAAATTTTATCAAAAAAACTGGATTTATCCCTGGATACTGTGATTGTGTTTTCCCCTCCGTTGCCGGTGGTCTGGATTTTTACCCGGATTTCTTTGTTGATTATCAATTCACGTGATGCGGGATCATACCGAAACGGCTGAAAGGTTAGAGCTACAAGTCGTTGATCTCGCATGATCATTGGTGCACTGAGCTCAGTTTGATCAATGGGAAAGATTTCATTTGAACTGTAATAATTATCATCAATAACAAAATTATTTCTGTTGAGATTGCTTTCACTGATAAGTTCCTGTTGCGGGTAAGCCAGAAAATCAGAAAGGTATTCTTCAGTAACACTCAGAATTGTCAATTCAGGATTACCTGTTTCAGGGATTGATAATAAAGTTGTGAAGATCGGCAGATCCGGTTTCCCAATTTCCAGAATTTCTGAAGTATCCATGATGTCGATCTTCTGATATTCAATGTTTCCAACCTGTTCCGAGATAATTTGATAAGGTGGAAGAGTAAACTTGACTATAAGTTCACCCCGATCGTCTGATTCCAATTGAAACTGATCAGCATTAACTGTGAAGAAATTTGTGCCGGCAAAGGATAACTCAAAATATGCGATAATTAAAACACAGAACAGAAAAAATTTTTTCATCTTACCCTCATTATATTAGTTATATATATTAAAGCAATAATTATTCCAAAAAACATGACCTCAGCCAGACACACACATGAAAAAGTCGGGAATTTCTTTCAATTCCCGACCGGTTTCATGTGTATTTTATCAAATGATTTCTGTGAAATAATTTTTATTTCATCAGGACGTGTCCTCCGAAGCTTTAGCGAAGGAGGATCATTTTTCTGGTACTGGCATAATTCCCGGTAGAGATTTTATAAAGATATAATCCGCTGGGGACTGATTGATTCAGGCTGTCCAATCCATTCCAGATATAATTATAATCTCCCGGAGATAAATCTGCGTCCACTAAGTTAACAATTCTTTCTCCCTTCAAATTGAAAATATCAAGACTGAGTCTGCTCTGTTCAGCCAGTGAAAAGCTGATTGTAGTGCATGGATTGAATGGATTGGGATAGTTACCGTGAAGCTTCGTTACTAAAGGTAGCTGATCATCATCAAAGGCTGTGTTGTTAACATAAACAGTTTCAGTCGGGTCGCTTTCACTGTTATTTGTGTAGATTGCTGTTACATAATATCCGTAAACAGCTTCTTGCTGAAGTTGATTGGTATACTCGGATTGGGTTGTCGCAAATATCATGATAAAATCACCGCCATCTTGATTGCGATACACTTTGAAGTATTGAAGAACTCTGGAATCTTCACGGGGATTCTTGATCCCGGAATCGTTATCTGATATGCGTAATGAGGGTATATTCCATTCCAGATACACTGTGTTGCCAACCAGTTCAGCCGTGAGATTTGTGGGAGGAGCAATATAATTCAGCAGGAAATTTCGGGTTACAACAGCATAGGGAGGGATTTCAAAATCTTCATAAATGGTAGTTTCGTATCCTGTCATACTTGCCGAAACGTCATAAAATCCGTAAGGAACAAACAGTGAATAATATCCGTCCTGATCAGGATTTGTTGTATATTCACCAACGCTGATAACAACATCTTCAACATTGCCATTAGCACTTAGTTCAACTGTACCCTCGATTGTGCCGGAAGCTCCCAGACCGTTTGCCGGGAAAGTTATCATATCAACCCAGGCACAGTCGGAACCGCTGGAACTCCAATTGTTTTTCTGATATTTCCATTTGAAAGTGTGATTTCCGGCAGTGACGTTAGTCTGGCTCATCATCCAGTTTGTTATTCCACTCCAGCTGTTTATCAGCGTGTTATCTATGTAGAAATTCAGATAATCGCTGTATTCTGATGATGTTTTAACGTAAAATTTGATCGTGGAATTGTTCAGAACATACATTTCTAATTCCATTTCTGAAGACTGGTTGTCAGAGATCGTTCCCGATCTGGCACAATAACTGCCTTCGTAAGCACCACTGGAGATAGTCCAGTCAGCATTTCCGGAGAATTGCCAGGGGAAATTCAGAAAATTACCGCTTTCAAAATTTTCAATACATAGTCCTATAGTTAAACTGAAGGTTTCAGAGGATTGGTAACCAAAATCTCCGAAACTTTCCAGAGAAAATACAACTGAATGACCAAGATCAGCTTCTTCTGAAACCGACAGACTGTAATACAGATTTTGCTGAGCTCCCGGTTCGATCAGATCGAAATTCTGTTCACCTACATCTATTGTGATAAAATCGTCGTCTGTTGTTAAGATAGTCTGTACATTGCTGCAGGGTGCTCCACCTTCATTAACGATGGGCACTACCAGATCGGCAGTTTCTCCGGGATCCAGAATGCCATTACTGTTATCATCATTGATTACCGTAACATACTGGATGCTGAACAGAGGAGCATTCAACTGCAAGGTGAAATACAGATCCCATTCATCTTCAAGACTCTGGATATTGATTGATATCATGGCATTATGACCGTCCGGACAATTAGCGGATACATCAAGATTAAATGGTGTAAGATTCTGTCCTGAACTTCCACCAGAGATAGTATTATAATCGGATGTAGCCTGATTGATCGTAATGTATGCATCATCACTGGAAATACTGGCCGTCACTCCCGTAGCAGCATTTTCACCCATGTTGTTCAGCATAACATAAAGGTCTGCATTTTCGGCGTAATCAAGCGCTCCGTTTCCGTTATCATCTTCTATTGTGACCCCCCCCAATACCAGGAACGGTTCTTCCGGTGCAATCGGAGGTCCGGTAAACAACAATGCCATCTGGTTCTGCAAATGTTTCGCAGCTGTAGGATATGTGTTGTTGAAGGAATACTCCAATCCTCTCACTCCGGTATGATCCTCGATCCCGACTGTGGCATACTGACCATGCTGTATATGATAACTGGTATAATCTCCTACGTCTACATTGTTAACAACTTTGTATTGGAATTTCATCTCACTGTCTCCGGTAGAAGTAGGATAATAGACCGGATCATAAAGGATCACCTGGAATGTTTCCTCGTTGTTGTTGTATTCATTCTGCAGATGTGACCACTCAACGATGAAATAATGCATACCCGGATCATAATAATAACAGATATGTCCGCTGCTTGTCTTCAGATCATCCCAGAAGGGAGCGATCATGGGAGATGGTCCCAGAGGTCCCGGTAAATGCCAGTTCATATAATCGTAATTTTCAGAGTAACCCGGAGCCAGCCAGCCATTTGAACAAATGGTTATTTCATTATAATCTTCTCCGTAAAATTTAAAGGTAAACGGAAGATCAACATGCTCAATATCACCGTCATTTCCGCCGTCATACATGCTTAATGACGTTCCTGATCCGCCGTAAGCTGGATCTATCTCGATCCAGTCATATACGGGCACATTGTAATAATCTGTGTCACCATCATCGTAACAGTAATAACCATAAGTATCTGGT
>JAFGMF010000179.1 GCA_016927675.1 Candidatus Cloacimonadota bacterium | reverse complement strand
CATTCTGCCTGTCCCCCTTCATAAGGGGGAATAAAAGGGGGTTTTTTGAAATTAATCATGCTCCTGTGTGTTTTACTCAAACATGGCTGTTTCATGTGATTCAGTGAGTAACCAACTGAAACAAATTCCAGTTTTTTACAAAGCTGATGAACGAAAGTTTTATTATAATCAGCCCGGACATTGAAAAAAGTTACTTGCTGCATGGAGTAATCTATTTAATAATGACGCTGTAGGTTTCTGAGGAATAAATATTGCTTGTAATAACTGAAGAGATATCAAGAGTTGAATGATATGGCAATTTAACTGGCGGTGATGTGATCGTCAGGCATTTTGATAAAAATAGTTGAGGAGTATAAATTATGAAAAGAACAATTTTACTGATTTCGATGTTGTTAGCTGGTACTTTGCTGATGGCTGCAGTTCAGCAATACACTTTTTCTTTTGATCAGCCGGAAATCGTACTCACAGATGATCAGGCAGTTTTAATTTATGAAAATTGCCATAACATGGGTAATGAGGGTGAACCCGTTCTGCCTCAGTTCAATGCAACCATGCTGCTGCCCCAGGGAGAGGAATTGCAGGAAGTAAGAATCATATCTACCCTGTATTATCCGGAACCTCAGAATTTGCAGCTGAAACCAGCTGCCCGACAGTTCCCGATATCTGTCAAGCAACCTGACGATTATCAGGTAATACCTGATAAGGAAATTTACAATTCTTCTGATCCCTATCCCGGAAAATTGATCACGGCAGAAAATACTCATTTCCTGTCCGGTCACAGCATTGCCGGGTTTCTGATCTGTCCGGTTGAGTTTATTCCTGCGATCAAACAGGTAAGATTCCTTCAGGAGATCACCGTGGAGATGATATCCGATCCTTCCCAGCGCGCAAATGCTGCTCAGTCTTTGTTGAGGGGTGATGACATGACGGTCAACAGGGTTGATGATCTCGTAGAGAATCCGTCTCAAAGGTTATCCTATCTTTATCAAGGACAACAGCGCGATGAAGATTACGACCTTCTGCTGATTACCAGTTCCGAACTACTTCCGGCATTTCAGGAATATCTCGATTTCAAGATGTCCACCGGTTTTACTGTGGCAACGGAAATCGTGAGTGACATTTATGCAAATTATACGGGGCAGGATGATGCTGAAAAGGTTAGAAACTGTATCATTGATTATTACCAGAATCATAACATCGATTATCTTATCCTTGGCGGCGATTCCGACGGGGATAATCCCAATAATGTAATTGTTCCTCATCGGGGATTTTCTGTGCTTGATGATCCTACCTTACCATCGGATATGTATTTTTCCGGTCTGGATGGTAACTGGAATTCCGATGGAGATAACTCATGGGGTGAAAGCAACGAAATGGACCTTTATGCAGAGATCAGCGTAGGCAGAATCTGTGTTGACAGCGCTCAGGAAATAATTAATGCTACCAATAAATTAATGATGTACCAGAACACACCTGTGGTTGCCGATATCGAAAAAGCTTTGATGATCGGCGAAGAATTGAATGATTCTCCCTGGACTTTTGGTGGAGATTATAAGGATGAAATCGCCAATGGAAGTTCAAACAACGGATATACTACCGTTGCCATTGATCCAAATTTCAATATTAACAGGCTTTATGAGCGGGACATTGATTGGAGCAAATTTGATGTCTTCAGCGAATTCAATGATTTCGGCGTTAATCTGCTGAACCATCTTGGTCATTCAAATCCAACATATAATATGAAAATGAACAACAACGATTTAACCACAACCAATTTCACCAATGACGGCATTAACCGCGGTTATGTGATCGGATATTCCCAGGGTTGTTATAACGGATCTTTCGATAACTGGCATTTTTCCGGCTACTACACGGAAGATTGCTTCGCCGAGAAATTCACTACAATCGAAACGGGTGAGGTGGCATCCATTGCTAATTCTCGCTATGGCTGGTATCAGCCGGGAGGCACTAACAGCTCGTCTCAATATTACGACCGACAATTTTATGATGCTATCTTCGGACAGGAAGTCACCATTATCGGCGATACAAACCGTCGTTCCAAAGAAACCGATGTAACCTATATGCAGTACGATTCATATTTTCGCTGGACCGCATACGAGTTGAACCTGTTCGGTGATCCTTCCATGGATATCTGGACGGCTGAACCGATAGACATATACACCGAATACCCGGTCAGTATTCCCATTGGTTCAAGTACTATTCAGTTCATGACTGATGTTCCCTTTGCCAGAATTGCCCTTGTTCAGGACGGTACTCTGATCGGACGTTGTCTGACCAATGAGACAGGTACTGCAGTTCTGGAAACATTCGAGCCAATAATCGAAGTTGATGAGATCCAGGTTTCGATAATTGCTCATAACCGAAATAGGCATACAGGTTCCATCATCGTTGTATCAGATCAGCCCTATGTGATCTATGACTCTTATTTTATCAACGACAGTGCCGGAAATGACAATCAACTTCCCGATTTCAGCGAGGAAATTCTGCTCGATGTGGATTTCTATAATGTAGGTAACCAGCCTGCTGAAAACCTGACTGCAGTTCTTGTCTGTGACGACGAATATGTTACAATTACGGATCAGGAAGAAGATCTGGGTAATATCCCGCCAGGACAGATCATCACCTTTGAAGCAGCTTTTAATTTTGTGATAGATGATATAATTACAGATCAGCATCGTCTAGATTTTACTTTAAGTGTTACCGGTGATGAGCGGGAAACCTGGAATTCCTATTTCAGTATTTTCCTTAATGCCCCGCAACTAAGTGCCGGAAGCCTGGAAATAGATGATTATCTGGGTGATGATAATGGAATTCTCGACCCCGGTGAAACTGCTCTGATCATGATAAATACAATCAACTCAGGCCATGCTGCTACTCCTCCGGCTATCGCTGATTTAACCTGTAGTAATGAGATGATTACAATCACTCCGGTTAATACAGAGCTGGGTAGT
>JAFGMF010000178.1 GCA_016927675.1 Candidatus Cloacimonadota bacterium | reverse complement strand
TGATTTATTGCTGAATAGGCCGAAAGAAAATCGAAGTATTCGTTTCCTTCCGGATCCCAGACCTTGGTTCCTTTTCCCTTGGCTAATACTACAGGCAGAGGGTGATAATTGTGAGCCCCGTATTTCTGTTCCAGTTCCATCGATTGTTTGCTGCCTATTCTGCCGAATTTTAATGTTCCACTCATAATATCTCCTGTAAAATTCTTATGCCCATTCTAGCAAAGCTTTTCAGGTGTCAACCATTTTCTGCTAAAGGATTACTTGACATAAAATCATTCGCCATTTCCTTAAACACAAAAAGGATAAAATGACAGCAAATTGGAATAATACGGCCGTAGTTGTGCCTGTGTACAATTGTGCGGATTTTCTGTTTGAACTTCTGTGCAGAACCAGGAAGCTGTTTCCCGCAGAGAATATCTTTGTGGTAAATGATGCTTCTGAGGATGATTCTGATAATATCTGCCTTAAATCAGGTGTCAAGCTGATAAATTTTTCCAGGAATCAGGGGAAAGGAGCAGCTCTGCAAACTGGTTTCAGAGATGCCCTACGGGCAGGGTTCAGATTCGCCGTTTCGATGGATGGCGATCTCCAGCATCAACCGGAAGATATTCCTAAACTGATTGATGCCAGAAACAGTTGCAACGCTGCTCTGGTTATCGGGCGAAGAGATTTCAGCATCAGGAAAATGCCTTTTCCCAGAATTCTCAGCAACCGGATCACCAGCAGGATCGTCTCGGGATTATCCGGAACTAAAATTGATGATTCTCAATCAGGATTCCGATTATACGATCTGGATGTTTTTCGTCTGCTGGAATTCCGATCCAAACGCTATCAGTTCGAAACAGAAGTTATTTTTAAATACTCCCGTCATGGTGCTGTGATCACTTTTGTTGATATAGAAACAATCTACGATGGTCAACCCAGTTATATTTCTCATCTTCGTGACATTAGAAATTTTCTGAAAGTTGTCGGCTGGGAATTGCTCAGGAAAAGGGACATGAAATGAAACCTTCAGGATTGATGCAAAAACAGGAGGATGGATTATCTCACAACCTAATGCTCCCAACCTTCACTGAAGCTTCGGTTGACAAGATAATGCGACGTAGAAGGAGAGAGGGTTTTGTGAAAAAAGGAAATTTAATCATATGAAAATTCTGCTTACCAATGACGACGGCATTGATGCACCGGGGATCAATATCCTTGCCGATGAACTTATCAATGCCGGACATGATATTATAATAATCGCTCCTGATAAGGAACAGAGTGCCGCTTCTCATTCCATCACCCTGCACCAGCCTTTGCGAATTCTGGAACGAAGCAAAGACCGCTATGCCGTCACGGGAAGTCCGGCAGACTGTATGATCCTCGCTTCCCGAATCATCCTGAAAAATTCAGTCGAGCTGGTGATATCAGGGATAAACGGAGGGCAGAATATGGGAGAAGACATCCTCTATTCCGGAACCGTTGCTGCCGCCCTGGAGGCGATGTTCATGGGCTATAAGGCAATTGCCATATCTCTGGCAGCTCATGTCGATCAAATGTTTGAAACTGCTGCTTATTATCTGGCAGAGATGCTGAATAAAGGTCTGCACGAGAAAATAGAGAAAAATGAAATATTAAACATTAATGTGCCCAATGTAAAACGTGAAGAGATAAAGGGGATAAAATTAACTCGAACAGGTAATCGCATATATAAAGATTTTGTGTCTGAGCAGAAAGACCCACGAGGAAGAACAATTTATTGGATCGGAGGTGCACGAGCTCTCTGGCTTGATGAGCCGGGAACCGATTTTAAAACAGTATCCGATAAATTTATCTCGATCACTCCGATATCTCCTAACTTCAATGTAGAAAGATCTTTTGCCAAGATAGATAACTGGATCAATAACAACAATCCGGGGCTTTTCGAGAAGAGATGAGATGCGAAGATCAGCGGTTGAATATGGTCCAGTCCCAGATCATCGCACGGGGGATAAAGGCAGAAAATGTCATCAATGCCTTCCTCAAAATACCTCGTCATCTTTTTGTGCCACCAGAGATCAGACATCTTGCTTATCGGGATTCACCTCTGAAAATTGGTGCCGGTCAGACTATCTCACAGCCATATATTGTCGCTTTGATGACCGAGCTGCTGGATGTTGAAAAAAACCATAAAATCCTCGATATCGGTACAGGTTCAGGCTATCAGACAGCTATTCTGGCTGAACTGGGTAAAATCGTGTATACTGTGGAACGGATAGAAACTCTCTCCCGATCAGCAGGTAAGCTTCTGGCTGCCATTGGCTATGAAAATATCAGCTATCATATCGGCGATGGAACACTGGGTGTTCCGGAGTTTCAACCGTATGACAGGATAGTCGTTACAGCTGCTGCACCCGATATTCCGGACAGTCTGCTAGATCAGCTTGCCCCGAATGGGAAACTCGTTATTCCTGCCGGCAGCAGATTCTGCCAGGATCTTATTCTGATTGAAAAAGTTGAAGATGGCTTTAGACAGACTAATCATGGCGGTTGTACTTTTGTTCCCTTGATCGGTAAAGAAGGCTGGCATGAAATTTAGAATTCTTTTTCTCGTACTGATCCTGACTGCCTGTTTTACACAGCTGGGAGCTGCCGGATTGCGGGAAACCATCAAAGATAATGTGGATGCCATCAATGTTTCCAATGAGGTTAAAGTATTTCTTCTGGCGATGCTGCCTATTTTTGAATTACGCGGTTCCATTCCTCTGGGTATTCACTATTATCAGCTGCCCTATTGGAAAGTCATCCCCTTATCTCTGGCTGGAAATATGGTGCCTATCTTTTTTATTCTGCTCTTTTTTGATTTTGTCACAAAGATCTGTTTTCGATTCAAATTTCTAAAAAAGATTTTGGAAGCTGTCTTTCGCCGCACCCGCAGCAAAAGCGAGATCATCGAAAAATATGAAGAGGTGGGGCTGATGATCTTTGTGGCAATTCCACTGCCAATAACCGGTGCCTGGACGGGATCTTTAGCTGCCTACCTGATGGGATTGAGTTTCGGCAAGTCCATCCTCTTCATCTTTCTGGGAGTTTTAATTGCCGGAATCGTTGTCTCATTCCTTACTTCATTGAAATGGGTCGGAGCTTTAATAGCTAGTCTTGCTCTGCTGTATTTACTGGTTAAAAGCATAACCAGAAGGAAGGTGAAAAATGAAATTCCTGAAAATTAAGTTAATAGTAGCTTTGTTGATCGCAAATTGCCTGCTTCAGGGGATTGATGTTTCAGGCAATCAATCTGGCGAATGGATCCCGGAGAATAATCCCTACAATGTGATCGGTTATATTGTAGTTCCTTCCCAGGAAGTTCTAACAATCCATCCCGGAGTAGAAGTCTTGTTTACCGGCATGTTCGGGATCAATGTCTATGGCCAGATCATAGCTGCCGGCACAGAAACTGATTCGATCAGCTTTTCCGGTGCTGCGCAAACGGAATGGGATCAGATAAGGCTGGATAATTCCGAAGCGGAGCACTATTTCAGTTATTGCCGGATCAGAGATGCCTATCGAGGAATAGCTTCTGTGGATTCGCCGGTTGAAATTGACGGGTGTCATTTCCTCAATAATGAAAACGGTATCTTTATCGGGGCGATTGGGAATCCTGATCCGCCAGCTATTCTGATCAATAACTGCCTGATCGAGAACAGCCTGAATCACGGCATTTTTATCCTGGAGAACTCGGCTACGATCGTTGAGAACTGTGATATCTGCTTTTCGGCT
>JAFGMF010000177.1 GCA_016927675.1 Candidatus Cloacimonadota bacterium | reverse complement strand
AATGCCACCATGCAGGTGGAAAGCTATAAATGTTATGTGGGCGGACTGCCGCAGAAGCGAACTTTGCCGTTCCAATACAAAGCACCCTTTTCACCAATAGATGTAATCGAAGAATACATTCGTCCTGCACGTTATATCAAAGATGGAAAGGTGATAACCAAACCTGCCCTTTCCGAATCAGAATTTATGGATTTTGATGAGATCGGAACCTTGGAAGCCTTCAATACGGATGGTCTGCGCTCTCTGCTTTTCACGATGAATATTCCCAATTTGATCGAGAAAACTATGCGCTATCCAGGTCATATTGATTACATAAAAATGCTTAGGGAAAGCGGTTTCTTTGGCGAAGAAGAGATCGATGTGAAAAGTAAGAAAATCAAGCCGATTGAGTTGACCGCCAAGCTGCTTTTCAAACAGTGGAAACTGGAAAAAGACGAATCGGAATTCACCGTGATGAAAATAGTCATAACCGGCAATAAAAATGGTAAAAATGTTTGTTACCAATATGATCTTTTAGATAGATATGATGATGAAACCGGCATTTCGTCTATGGCTCGCACGACAGGATATTCGGCAACAGCAGCAGTTGATCTGGTTTTAAGTGGCGATTTCAAGAATATCGGCATCAATCCTCCGGAATTCATCGGAGCTGAAAAAGGCTGCCTGGAAAAAATGCTGAAGTATCAGGAAGAACGTGGTGTGAAATATAAAGTCAACAGGACTTTTCTCTCAACGTCAGCGTGAGTCGAGAACTGCGGCTGATTTTGCCATCGTTCTCGCCCCCGGCTATACATCAGGGGCAAGTTCGATGAGCAGGATTTGACTCAATTCCAGATTCAGTTAAGCGGGTTCAATTTTTTTAATTTTTCCTTTTATTCAAAATAACCAAGGAAATTAACCCAAGCACATTAAATAAAGCAAAAGTAATAGTTACATAGTGATTCCAACTTAAAACAAACTCATTTAGCAAAAGACCTAAAGTGCCAATGAAAAGTAACACAAAAGGTATTATTCTTACTTCTTTCATTTTACTTCCTCCTTTTTAATATTTAGATTGATTATTTTCTTCCTCATCTTCTCTCCAGATTCCGGCTTTTCCTGCCAGTATTCTTTTAAAATTATGTAGATAAGGACGCGCCGATAATTGATAAAAAAATCGATTTCAGATTGTTGTAATTCAGGTGAATCAGGATTTGTACTGTGATAGCCATACCAGAATTTTTCAGTAAAATTTTCCAGCATTTTAAATTCTCTCACAGGATTGATAAAGCCGCCGGTTTTCTGCATCATCGAAGCAAAAACGATACCAATATCAGCGGCAAACCAGTGATAATTTGACACATCGAAATCCAACAGAAATAATTCATCTTGATAGACAAGAAAATTCTGAAAATGTGCATCGTTATGAATGAATCCAAAATTTTCTCTGTTTCTGGATTTACTTTTTAAAGTTGATTTTATTTCATGCCATTTTTGCAGGATTTCGTTATCTTCACACAAGGAAGCTAAAAACTTCCATTCTTTTTGCCAGCCGAAAAGATGTTCATTCCGGCAGGTATACTGCTTAGCCAGACAATGCATTCGGCCTAGAAATATGCCTAGTTTTTCATAAATTCGCGCATCCCACAGTCTATTGAATATAGGCTTTCCCCGCTGAAACGGCATGATATAAGAAAATAATTTCATGTCGTCCAGATAATGGATTTGTAAGCTTTCTTCCTGAATTGGACAAATGATCTTGACGCCGTTATGATGCAGATATTGAGCAAATTTCATGCGATCTTCGCTGCGCAGAAGATCATCATTATTATCACTTGTTTTCAGGATTTTCAATACCATTTTCTGATCATTCTTGTGAAATGAATAGGTAATGCCATCCGATTCTGCTCTACCTCCACCCAGATAATGGAGCGATCCTGTCTCGATATTTCGGCTGGATGCAATGGCAATAAGATGATGGTCTTTAATGAACATAATTTATTCTTCCAAAGCAATGAAATTTTGTGTGGTCGTGAAACTGCTGATCTCATTATCAGTCAATGCTTCAACTTTCCAGAAATAAACAGTATTCGGCTGCAGATTTTGTAACGTAAATTCATGTTCCAGACTGGAAGTCTGATATGGCGATGAAATGAATTCTGCTTCACAGGAAACCAGAATAAATATTATCAAAAACGACATATAATGGTTTTTATAAAAAGCAATTGCACTAATTCCGAAAAAGAAAAATCCACTGCAACAGGCAAGTGTAGACAGCCAATTTCTGGATCGGATATTTATTGGATCACAGCCGCTGAAATCTTCATTGTCAGAAATATAAATATTATAATCTTCCGCATCTCCCAGCCAGCGAAATGTTAGTGGTTCGTTTGCACAGACTAATTCAAAATCCGAAGGGAAAACCGCTTTCATATTATTGAACAGAGCTGCCAATTCCTGATAATTATCGGTTGCCATTAATTTATCCGCCTCTATAAACACATATTCATCATAATTGTGGAGATTGTAGATATAGATAAAATTATTTTTCAGATTATACACATTTGAGAACAGAGTAGGCTCGGTTCCTTCCTGATGAACAGCTTCCAAAATATCTGCCAGATTGGAGTAGTTGATTTTCTCGATTTCCTGAAGCATCAAATATGCCAAATCAAAACGATAGGTATTGTACCAGATATACATGGACGGATCTTGCAGGTAGAAATTCGTCATCACATGAAAATTATTCTGGGGATAAATAAATTCAACATCGGTCTCACCAAATTCGATCACAACCGAATTTCCAAATTTGTCTGCCCACATGGAATGACCATCCCAATGCTGAGTAAAATAGGTGGAATAGATCTGTACTACTTCATCCACAGAAGTGCATTCTTCCAAAGCTTTTTCACAAAGTTCACCGGAAATCTCGGGTTTATTAAAATGATTTTGAATATCGCCTCTTTCCGGCAGGGCAGCGCCTTCATACCAAAGTCCATGTTCATTGATGCCGCTTACATTTTGAAATCCCTGTGGAATTTGATAACCAAAATAGACTCTGCCATATTTCTCACCATCGTTGGGAATTGAAAGTATTCTGGTGCTTAGATTATGCCAGTCTTTGTTTCCAGCCGCAAAGCTTAAGCTGTCATCGGAAATGCTGAAAACAGAGCAGGAAAAAAGTGGGAAGAAAAAAACGGGAAACACAAATATCAGCAAAATTATCATTATTTTCATTTCAACCTCATACCAAAATTAAGGGAAAGTGTTTGATTTTTCAGATCAGCATCCGATTCCAAAAAATTGATCAATCCCCGTGAAAATCGTAGCTCGAAATAGAATTTTTCCAGATTGTATCGGACTCCCAGATTTCCGGTCAGATCCAATGATTTAACGTTGTTCAACATACCGTCGTTGTTCAAGGCCAGTAGTTTGAAATTGAAAGCAGGTCCAGCCAGAAGTTGGATTTGCGGAAAGATAGGAACTGTGATACTTAGCAGGGCGGGGCATTCCAGATAGAGAAAAAAGTTATAGAGATAGATATCGCCAATCATGTTGGCGCGGCTGCCCTTGGTACAAAACAAAATTTGTTGGGAAAAACTCAGATTTCGGGAAATTTCAAATTCTGCACCTCCACCTAGATTAAATCCCGACAAAGATTCAACTTTTTTGCCCGGAATATCATCTCCTACAAATATGGAAGAATGGTATCCGATCTGCAGGGAATATCCTCCAAATTTGGAAAATAACATTGAGTTGATCAACAATATGGAAAACAAAATTATTATTTTTTTCATGTTCTCTCCTGAAGATTTTTTAATCTCCTGATCCAATCCGAAACTGTATTCAAAAACTGTTGGGAAAAAGTACTTTCAATCTTTTCATATTCATATGGGTTACCGGTTTCGGAAATCTGAAAAAGATGATTATGGCTCAGCAGGGTCACTATTTCAACCGTGAGATTTTCATTTTTCGTTAAAATTGTCCGGAGAGCAGCGATATTTTGTGAGGGTGGAATTTGGCGATCATACTCGCCGTAAATTGCCAACACCGGACATTTGATTTTCATGAAGTATTGGTCAGGTTTGTATTTTAAGTTGAATTTAAACCAATCGGAAGTTATTCTATGAATTGTAGCGTTTATTCTCTGTTGAGAACGTCGAGGTTTTAATTCCGTATACATTTCCTGAAGAATTTCAATAGATTTTTTACTTTCATTTTGCAGGACAACATCAAACACTTCTCTTTGAAATTTCTGGATTCCTGCAATTTGATCATCTGAAAGTCCCTGGATTTCCGCCATTGATCTTTCGTAATCAAGATTATAGTCGACTCCTTTCACAGCAGGTGTTCCCACCAGAATTATGAAAGTTACCTTTGGCGAATGAGAAGCTACGATAGTTGCAATCATACCACCCTGGCTGTGACCCAAAATCCCAATCTGTGATATTTTCGGAAATTCCTCGAGCAAAATACATGCTATTTGTTCAACATTTTCTGCCTGTTCTCTGATGGTCATTTTCAGATGATCAGTCTCACCTGCCGGTCTATCAAAACGGAAAGAAGCAATTCCATTTTGATGGAGATAATCTGCCATATCCTTGAAAAATGGCTTTCCAAATAAAACGTAATCTCGATCGTGAGAACCAACACCCGGGAGTAAAATAACCAGTGAAAACTGCTCTGAATCAGGTGCAGAAATAGTGCCGACAATATTTCTATCAGCCAGTTTTATTGTTACTTCTTTTTCCCAATTACCGAGTTTGTTCTGCTCATTCTGTTTTGCTTTTGTATCGAGAGAAAGAGTAATTATTAAAGCAATAACTATTGTACAACCCATCCAAAATTGAAGTTTTTTCTGTGAATTTTTCATTATTTACTTTTCTATATATTCACCCAGACATTCGTAATAATCACTGATCCTGGCATCGATCATTTCTTTGATTTCCTGTTTGGAACGATCTTCGTGCAGGAATTGGCGAACCCTGGTAAGAACCATGGCATAAACATTGGAATTGAAGGTTATTACCGAAAGATATTGCTCATTGCACCAAACCGCTCGATATAATATGGAAGCATCTTTACTCATTAGTGAAATCACATATTCTTTGCCATCTACAAATATTTCCAGCCAGTTGTGTTCAAAATCAGCAACTCGATATTGACTGCTTTCGTTAAAAGTAAAATCCGCTCCATTTATTTTAGGAACTGGAAGGTGGCAATCTACAGAGACTTTGATACCTTTTGCCGCTGCTTGTTCGAGCGCTTTTATCACTTCACCGTTTTCCAAATGGCAACATGCTACCAGAATGGTTTTCTTTGCCCGGATAATAATTTCAAGGCATTTATTAAAAACCTGATCAATTTTTTCTAGTGGATATAGTCCTGGTTTTACGGGTCCGCTTTTTATCGACTTCAATATTTCTTCAGCCTGCTGACGATTCTGAGAAAATTCTCTTTCTTTCATTTTGAAGAATTCCTGGTATGGAACAGCAGAAAATTCTTTGATCTTCGCAGCCTCATCAGCCACTACGGCACCCTTTTTTTGCAGGGCATCCAACGCTTTGTAAACTGTTGATTTAGGTTTTACAACTAAACGAGATAATCGATATCCTGTCAGGTTGGATTCTTTCAGCAGAAGGATATAAATTTCCGCTTCGATTTGGGAAAACCCGATAAATTTCAAGGTTTCGCTTTGTTCGCTTAGCATTTATCTTCTCCATTTATTTTTATAGTAGTCATAAAATGACCACTATATAGAGCTGTCAATATTATTTTGCTGTTGAACGTATAAATTTTTATTTTTTTCCAGGAATTGAGAAAAAATATCAAATATGAAAATTT
>JAFGMF010000176.1 GCA_016927675.1 Candidatus Cloacimonadota bacterium | reverse complement strand
CCACTATCCTGAAGTAAAAGCATTTCCGGATCTGTCGTGAGAATATCCAGATCTCCGTCATTATCAAAATCAGCCCACAAACCGCCTCTTGACTGGAAAGATTCCTGAAGGACGAGAGCAGTAACTTCTCTGAAATGTTCACCGGAGACATTCTGAAAAAGGCGGCAACCATTAAGAAGCAGATCCTGATATCCGTCATTATCATAATCTCCCCAGGCGATCCTGCTGGCATGGATTCCGTTCAATCCCGCTTCAATCGTTATATCAGTGAATTCCACATTGTTATATTTTCGTCGTTCTCTGATAAATTGGATAGTCTTATCGCCGGTGTAGATCGTTTCACTGAGAATTGTCTGAAGAAGAGAATCTGCTTCGGGAGTATACTTGTTGCGTGAATCTCCGGCTATTAACGCTTCAATGGCAGAATCAATCGCCTGTTTTTCTTTCCCCTGTTCATAACAGCTGATGGCTAACTGCAAGTAACAGGAAGCCAGAGTTGCTTCATCTTCAACTCCCAATTGATTATCTGTAATAATTCCGTTGATAAGCTCTTCAGTCTCCTGATACTTTTTCTGCCGGTTCATGATCCGCCCCAGAAGTGCTCCACTGTTAACTCCGGCAGCTCTTCTTTCCAGATTCCATTCTTCCCCGGGATAATGATCCAATACCTGATAATTCTGTGACAACTCAAACGCCTGTTCGGCAAATTTTTCAGCCTCAACCAGATCCAAGTCGTTTTTTTCATAATACCAGGCAGTCAGATAGTGAGACAGGTAATCATCAGCAAAATCCACTCTGAAATCTTTTAACATGACCTGCAATTCACTTATTCGGCCAAGCTGATTTAATGAATATGCCAAATATTGAAATATTGAACGTCGCCACTGTGTCTGAGGATATTTATCCAGTAGTTCTTTCAATACGGGAACTTTTAAACTGTCATCCGACCAGATGGGATATATTTTCTCGTAAAATTCATCCCTGGCAAGCTTGAATGTCTCTTCTGAGCAAGGAAATTTTTTTCTCAGGATTTTTGCAGATTTTTCTGCCTTAAGGCTGTCTTGACGGCTATCCAGCAGATTATAACCCTGAAAAGCAAGATAAAGGGCAATTCGATCTTTTTTAAATGCCGCATATCCGGAGCATTCTTCTCTGATCTGTTCACTCGTTATCATGTACGCAATACTATCTGTTTCAGCTGCTTCAAGACTTTCCCGCCAGCTGTTATATATCTGTTCGGATTCTTCCTGAGTGATTTCCAGCAACGCGATCCGATAACTGCAACAGAATAAAAAGAGAAATATTATTAATAACAGTGATATTTTTACCAATTTCATTAATTAAGCCCCCTTTGCAGATTTATGATAGAATTTCTTTTATTGACATTTAGTCAAAGATTTTAATATCTGCTGTATATGGAGGAAGTAAATATGTTTAAGCGCTGGCATATTATTCCCGTTGCAATCATTATTCTTCTGATGATAATCAGCTTTTCACGTATCAGCAATTCACAGGATAAAAACCCGATAATTGAAGAAAATTATCCCGATAATTATCTTGAGGAAAAACACTCATATTACGATACCGAAGGTGGCTATCAGCTTAAATATCCAGCTGAATGGTCTCTGGAAGATCATGCTTTTAAACAGGAAATGATACGGGCAGATATCTCTTTCGGGCAAGAAGCAGGTCTGCAGATCAGGATCATGGAAATCACCGGGACTGAAACTGCTTTTATTGACGGTTATTCGAACACATTTCAGCGGGAAATGAGTTCATACTGGCAGGGAAAGATCTATGAAAAGAATAGATTTCAGGGAATAATAGGAAAATATCAAGGTCACAAAATCGATCTCATCTTTAACCGTGATGATGGAGAAAACTGGTTTTTCCGGGAATATATCTGGTTCAGGAAGGGCAAAGCTTATGTATTTCAAAGTGGTACTAAATTAGAGAATAAGGAGAAATATCTGCCTGCTCTGGATGACATTGCCGCCAGCATGATATTTACAGATTAGACTACTCGATAGCCTGCTTTCTCTATTGCTTTGCTTACTTCATCACGGTCGTATTCACCTTCAACAACTGCCGTTTTTTTATGCAGATCAACCTTGACATCCGCTACACCTCTTACTTCTCCAATAGCATGCTCAACCGTCATCAGACAATGTTTACACGTCATACCTTCAATTCTGAAAAGGTTATCCGGAACTGTAACTTCATCATATTTAACCCGGGAGAAAAACCGGCTTCTGATTTTTCGGAAAAATGATAACATCAACATAATGGAAAAAACAACTGATAAACCGATCATTACCGGTGATCTCCCAGAATGATCATGCAGCATTGTTTCAAGCCGATAATCTCCAAAAAGAGAAAAGACCCAGTTCAACAGGAAACCGCCTGCTAAAGCAGAAATTGAGATTACTCCAAGATAAATCAAAATGATCTTCTTACCCAAAGCTTTGCCAATCAGGGCAATGGTTGCGGCGTTAGTTGCCGGACCGACGACCAGAAATACAAAAGCCGCTCCCGGAGAAATACCCTTGAGTATCAGAGATACCGCTATTGGAATAGAAGCGGTTGCACATACGTACAGCGGAATTCCGAAAATTATCATATAAATCATCCCGAGAAATCCGTTCCCCCCATATCTGCCAAAAAAATCTTCCGGTATCGCATAGGTAATTATACCTGCAATGATAACCCCAAACAGTAACTGGATGGAAATATCATCCAGAAAATCCCGGTAAGCATAAACCATACCCGCTTTGATCTTCTCAAAAAACGAATGATCATGGGGAATTTTTATTTCGCAGGTGTCACAATGAAATCCAGTAACTTCATCCTTGTTCGGCTCTTGATCGTCCCGTTTAGAAAGATTGGCAATCGCCCCGCCGATAATCCCGGTCAGAAAAGCTGCAACCGGCCTGAAAAAAGCGAATACGGGACCAAGCATTCCGTAGGTTGCCAGAATACTGTCGACTCCTGTTTGCGGTGTTGAAATCAGAAATGATAAGGTAGCACCGGGGGATGCTTTCTGTTTCCGCAAATAAATAGCTGTCGGGATCACACCACAGGAGCAGAGAGGAAGCGGAACTCCCAGTAAAGAAGCTTTTACCACCGATAGAAAATTATCCTTACCAAGATGCCTTACTATCAGATCTCGTTTGAAAAAGATATGAAGTAACCCCGCCAGTGATAATCCGATAAAAAGATAAGGCGCTATTTCAAGATATGTCAGATAAATATCTTTAAAAATTCCAGACAACATCTAATATCTCCTTCAGAGTACATTTAATATCCTCTATAAAGACTAAGTTAACCATTTTTGATTAAAGCGCAAATTACACAGGGGTTAATTTCCGGGACGTTAGATTTTTAAAGGGTTTTTATTCAGCAATTTCAAGCAGATGTCGAAGGACTTCGGTATAATTCTCTGCATAATAATCTGCTGTATTTCTTATCCGGCCAGCTTCATTCAAGGCATATTGATCAGCTATGGCAATACAATACATCCCGGCATTCCGGGCAGCCTGAACACCAACCAGAACATCTTCGATCACAATACAGTCTGCAGGCGGAACTTGCATCGTTTCAGCGACTTTCAGAAAAATATCGGGAAACGGTTTCCCTGTGATATCTTCACAACCAGCTATAATATTAGGGAAATATTCGATTACCTTGTTTGCCTTTAACACGGATTCGGTCAGCATCAGACAATTACTTGTACCAAGACCTATCTTAATCCTGTTTTTATCCAGATATTTAAGTACAGGTAATACACCTTCTTTAAGACAGACATTCCCCTGATAATGATGAGCTACCATATCCGTCCATTCAGCCATTATCTCATCAATGGAATCGTCAAGTCCGAAGCGGTTTTTAAAATACCCGGCAATCTCACGATAGCTATTACCGCCGGGAATACTGGTAAACAGATCATCCGGGACTTCAATATTACGTTTGCCCAGAAATTCACGGTCAACATCATACCAGATACCCATAGAATCAATCAAAGTGCCATCCAGATCGAAGATTACTGCTTTATATCTCATTTAATCCTTATGCCGGACTGTTTGCATCGAGCTGTCCATTTACTTTCCAATCTTCGGATTTATATACATCACCTTTTCTGACTGGATTATTTTCAATACAGTTTACTTTCTGTTAAAAAAATCTTCACTCACGATCAGTTTAGAATAATTCTGTTCACGGTAGAAATTACATCCATCACATTTCCGACAGTTTTGCTCTTACTTTTGCACTGATCATGTCCATAGACCAGACCACTGCTGCGATCAGCCAGATGATCAAACCAACATTATGCCAGCGCAGAAGTTGTTGCTGTTGCAGAAGCAGCAGACCTATCCCGCCTCCACCGACAAAGCCGACGATAGTTGCCATTCTCACATTAATATCCCAGCGGTAAATTGTGAAGGCAAGGTAGGGTGAGATGATCTGAGGAATTACTGCAAATATCCAGATCTGCAGCGTACTTGCTCCAGTAGCTCTGACTGCTTCAACCGGACCGGAATCGATATTTTCGATCTGCTCCGAATAGAGCTTCGTCAATGCCGCTACGGAGTGGATCATCAGAGCCAGCATTCCGGCAAAGGGTCCAATCCCGACCCAGACCGAGAAGATAATTGCCCAGACTATCGCTTCGATCGAACGGAAGATCGTGGCAACTGTCCTGATCAGAACATAGATTGTATTACCCAGGAAAGTTTTGGGCATCAGGTTACGAGCGGCAAAAAAACTAAGAATAAAGGCAAGCGGAATTGCCAAAACGGTAGCCAGTAAAGCCAGAAAAATCGTTTCTGCCAGTGTGGTGAGAGCTTTGTTCAACATCTCTGTATTTTTTATCGCTGATTTCAGGATTGGCTGTTTATATTTATCATATGCAGCAGGATCAAGTCTCTTTTCCAGTTCTCTGCTGAAAACTTTACGGGTGGTGTATTTTCTGCCTGAGATTTTTTTGAGTTCTTCAATTATCTCTTCAGGCAGATTCTGTTCGGCAAGTTTTTCCAAAGATTCCGTCTGCAGTTCATAACCGATTATGCTCGGATCGAAGATCCCTGAAGTAATACCTCCTGCATTTTTAAATTTTGTGAAAAATTTATAGGGATTGATCTCCACAATGTCCCAGCCGACTACGAAAGTGATCAGCAGACTGAAGATTATTAGCCAGCCCCACAGGGTTTTAAACCACTTGCGGGAAGTAAGATGTGAGGGAAAAAAATATTTCCTGCCAATCGAATCACCTGTTAGATAAAACAATCCGGAAGAAAACATGGCCAGCATGATCAGGTATTTATAATTAAGGATCAACCCCAGCCAGTTGTGAGCGAGATAGTATAAACAACCCCATAAATACGACCAGAAAAGCAGATCTATTACTAATCCCTGCAGAGCACTTTTAATATTTATTTCATCTTTTTTCATCTGATCTCCACTTCTTCGGCTTCCTCACCATAAATATCTTTGAACTTACGTTCGTCAATTTCCCGCGGAGATCCGTCAAAGACAATCTGTCCATCCTTCAGGGCAACTACACGGGTGCCGTATTTACGGGCCAGACTGAGAAAATGAAGTGAACAGATCACTGTAATGTTGTCATTTTTATTCAATTCACCAAGATATTTCATTACCGAATCTGCCGTTGCTGGATCGAGACTGGCAACAGGTTCGTCTGCCAGGATAAGGCGCGGATTCTGCATCAGAGCTCTGGCGATGGCAACTCTCTGCTGTTGTCCGCCACTCAGATTCCTGGTTTTCTGGGATTTGAATTCCAGCAATCCGACTCTGTCCAGATTTTTCTCGGCTGTAATTACATCTTCCTTGATCTTTGTCATCCCAAGGGAATGGACAAGGTTTACATATCCCAGCTTTCCGGTGAGAACATTGGTAAGAGCAGACAGGTTTTTGATCAGATTGAATTGTTGAAAGATCATCCCGATCTGCCGACGAATTGTCCTCAAAGCCTTGCCTGAGGTTTTAACAATATTCCTCTTCTGAAAAATGATCTCTCCGGATGTCGGTTCGATCAATCTGTTTATACAGCGGAGAAGAGTTGATTTGCCGGAGCCGGAAAGTCCCAGAAGGATAAGAAATTCGCCTTCTTTGACATCCAGATTAATCCCTCGCAGAGCATGGGTACCGCTGTCATAAATTTTGTGCAGATCATTGATATTCAGCAAACTATTCATTGGATAAATTCCGAAGCATCTGCATTGAGTGTTCTCAAGGTATTGCGTACTATATCGTAATCGCTGTCTTGAGCCCGGATAAAATTGTCAATATCCAGCAATTCATTTAATGTCTTCGAGCCCTCCTCGGTTGCAGCAAAATCCAGAAGGGCAGTTACGATAGTTTCTCTCATTTCGCTCGGAAAATCTTTACGGAAGGTGACGGTATCATTCGGGATCCAATCGGTGAAAGCAAAGATCCTGATTTTTTCTGCAACATCAGGATAGGTATCGATTACGGCTCTTCTGGCATCATGGATCTCTCCATCGCTTCCCGGGGGTGACCAGAAAGTACAGCAGACATCAGCACGCCCCTGATAAACTGTCAAAATAGCCTGAGGATGCCCCCCGGCAAAAAAGGTCTTCCCCGGAACAATCCCCTTCTCTG
>JAFGMF010000175.1 GCA_016927675.1 Candidatus Cloacimonadota bacterium | reverse complement strand
GTGTGATCTTTTTCAATTTCAGAGCCGATCGCGCCCGTCAATTAACCAGCGCCTTCGTTGATCCGGATTTTGCTCAATTCCCTGTTAAAGAATTTTCTAATTTGAAATTCATTTGCTTCAGCGAATACGATGAAACTCTGAACCCTTTGGTTGATATCTGTTTCCGTTTACCAGAATTAAAGAATATTCTAGGCGAAACTGTTTCCGCAGCCGGAATGAGACAGCTCAGGCTTGCAGAAACCGAGAAATACGCCCACGTCACCTTCTTCTTCAATGGCGGAAGAGAAAAGCCATATCCTGATGAGGATAGGATCCTGGTGCCATCTCCTAAAGTCGCCACTTATGATCTACAACCTGAGATGAGTGCTTATCTGATTCGTGACAAACTTATCCAGGCTTTACACGAACAGAAATATGAAATGATCGTAACTAATTTCGCCAATTGTGATATGGTCGGGCATTCCGGTGATTTTTCCGCTACTGTTAAAGCAGTGGAAACTGTAGACAGATGTCTGGAAGAGATCATTCCCGCTGCAATTAAAAATGATTATGCGATCATTCTGACGGCTGATCACGGTAATGCGGATAAAATGCTTGATGAATCGGGAAATATTTTTACGGCTCACAGTAAAAATCCCGTTCCCTTTCTTCTCTTTACTGCCCGGAAGACACAACTGCGAACCCAAGGAATTTTAGCAGATATTGCCCCGACAATCCTTGAATTGCTGAATTTGAATCAGCCTGCGGAAATGACAGGAAAATCCATGATGAAGGAGATCTGATGTCAGTTTTTGAGAGAATCGATATCAATACCAAACGCAAAATTCCGTTACAGATCCAAATTATTCTGCTGATCGCTCTTCTGTTCGGATTTTACCTGAGGGGCTGCTGGAAGAAGAACCAGGAATCAATTGTTACTATCACCGAAACCGAAATTGTCACTTATACTCCTGGAAACATTGATGTTAAGTTCCGGATTATCAATCCTAACCCTGTTACTTTGAAGAAACCTGTTATGATCAAAGTTTATGCCAAAGACGGATTTCAGGTGGCAAGTAAACTCAGCATGGTTGAAATTACTGGTAAAAGTGACCGAAAATATCTGAAAGTACTCACTAAATTTGATCGACCTCTGAACGATGATCTAGAACTTGATTACGCAACTGTCGAAATATATAATCCATAAGCTGGAATGCTGTGAAGACCGTTATGAAACATCATTGTTTGTAAGAAACCTACATAAGCATGAATAAAAATATCAATACCCTCCTGCCTTGTGGAATCAGCTTTACTGCTGGCGTTACCAATTCCGCGGAGTCTGCCAGGTATAGTCTCGAATTTTTCCAGAACGAAAACAGGGCGAAGGATAAAACAATGATAATACAACAGGGCAGGCCAAACTTCTTCCCGAAAGCCTTCGGGACTATGATTGGCAGAAAGGGGGATAAAATCATCGATTTTAAAATTTGGGGGGTTTTTTAATCATATGAAACAAGATCAAAAAATCGACTGCAATCTAAGCGGAAATGGTATAATCAGTGCCCTTTTGAATACATATCAGGATATTGCTTTGATAGTTGACGATAACGGAACGATTCTCGCACATAATGAGATTGCTCTTCAGTTTCTGGATAAAAGAAAAAAAACTCTGATCCAATCAAGTATTACAAGTTATATTACTGATAATTTAATTAAACTGGCTAAGATACAAAGAGATCAGATCAGAAACAGTAAAGAACCCAGACACTTGGAATATAGATTGAAAGACCGTCTGTTTGATATCTATGTCTATCCTGTAACCGAAAATCAAGAAGATCCTGTGGAAAAACTTGTTATCTTCGCCAGAGATATTACCGAACGGAAAAAAATCGAAGCTTCCGAGTCATTCAAATCACTTCAACTGGAGAAATTACTTGAAACTGCCCAAGATCTTACTTCCAGCCTTAATATCATCGAAGTACTCACTCATATCGGTGAGAAAGCCAGCGAACTCCTGGATTCTTACAGCGCAATCTATCTGCTGGATCAAAACGGACATACCCTGATCCCAAAAGTTGTTGTAGACCCAACCTACGCAGACGAAATAATGGCAACAAACCTAGATATTGATCACAGCCTGACCGGGAAAAGCGTAAAGGATAAACGCAGCTATCTTTTTAATGATGTTACCGATAAACAGGACGCCTGCCAAATCCCGGGAACATCCAAACTTAACAACGAAAGGATAATCGTTGTCCCATTCATTACGGATGATAAAGTTCTCGGAGCAATGTGTCTGAACAGGATCGGCAAATTATTTACTCAAGATGAACTATCTCTGGCTGAGACATTTGCAGCATATGCCACCAGTGCTTTAAAAAATGCTCAGACCTATAATGAACTGCAATTCGAAGTTGAAGAACGCCGTAAGGCTGAGTCTGAATTGAAGGCTCATCAGGAACAACTCCAGTTGATCAACAAAATCCTCCGCCATGATATTCTCAATAATCTGAGTGTGATCAAAAGCTCATTAAATCTGTTCTTTAACCAGCAGAATAATACTAAATACATTACCGAAGCACTTCTCCGGATCACAAAAAGCATCGATCTGATCAACAGGATGAAAGAACTCGAGATCTTTATCGCCACCCATCAGGGTCTGAACTCAATCGATATCAGAGAAGTCCTGACCAGGATCTCCCGAAATTATCCTGAACTCGATGTCTCCATCACCGGCAAATGCTTCATTCTGGCAGATCAGGCGATAGATTCTGTTATCGATAACATTTTCAATAATGCTCTCGTTCATGGGAAAGCAACCAAACTTGATATTCAGATCTCCAGCCAACAAAGATTCTGTGAAATCAGAATCGCTGATAACGGGAAGGGGATCCCACAAGCTGTCAGAACTAAGATCTTCGAAGAAAGCTTCCGTTATGGGGAAACAGGTAACACTGGCCTGGGACTCTACATCGTGAAATCCAAGCTTGAAAAATACGGCGGTTTTGTTTTTGCAGAAGAAAATCATCCTCAGGGATCCATTATTGTTCTTGCATTCAAACAGGTTAATTGATCGATAATCTAATTTTCTCTACCATTTATTCATCATCAGAAAAAAAACAGAAACTTATCTTGACATATTAGACTATAAAACGGATTTGGTCGATTAGTAAAATGAGGTAGAAAATGGATGAGAAAAAGGTCAGAATTATAACTGCTGCAAAAGAATTGATCGCCACCTATGGCTTCAAGAAGACAACCATGGATGAAATAGCTGTAAAAGCCAGAATGGGGAAATCAACCCTTTATTATTATTTCAAGAATAAGGAAGATATTTTCGCTGAAATTGTCGGTATTGACTCTGACCTGTTCAGAAATAAACTGTCTGATTCAATTGCAAATGCCGCTACCCCAAAAGATAAAATCATGCAATATGTTAGAACCAGAATGCTTCATCTGAAGGAACTGAGTAATTTTTATAAAACTTTAACCAATGAGTATCTGGATCATTATTTCTTTATCGAACAGGTTAGAGAAGATTTCTATAATTTTGAAAATAATATTTTAAGTGACCTGATTAATCAGGGTATCAGACAGAAAATCTTCACTCCATGTGAAGTCGATGTTGTTGTGCGCATGATCGCTATCGCAATTAAAGGTCTGGAATATCCTCTTTTTATCCAGAAGGAACAGGATTTGGAGATGGACAGCCAGCAGATGATGGAGATAATTTTCAAAGGAATCGAAGTAAGAAATTAATTTTTTTTGAAAATATCCGACCAAAATACTAAAACAGTCTAATCGTATGTGGGGAAAAATGGAGATAATACCAAATTTACGAATTGGTGATTTTGTTGCTAAAGTGCCTATCATTCAGGGTGGAATGGGAGTTGGAATCTCCATGGCGGGTCTGGCATCTGCAGTAGCTAATTCCGGTGGGATCGGAGTCATCTCATCGGTTGGTCTTGGTATGTTGGGCAAAGCATCGAAAAAAACTTATAAAGAAGCCAATAAAACAGCATTAAGAGATGAAATCCGCAAAGCAAGAAAGATGAGTGACGGGATTATCGGTCTGAATATCATGGTGGCAATTTCTGATTTTGATGATATGGTTAGAATTGCTTTACAGGAAAAGATCGATATTCTCTTTCTCGGAGCAGGATTGCCACTAAAAATCCCCGAGGGAATTTCTCTGGATGACCTGAGAAAATCTCACACTAGGATAGCTCCGATAGTATCTTCTGCCCGAGCTGCCAACTTGATATTTAAAACCTGGGATAAAAACTTTGCCCATGTTCCCGATGCAATTGTGGTTGAAGGTCCCTTAGCCGGAGGTCATCTTGGTTTTAGGCCTGAGCAGATCGACGATCCTGCCTTTTCACTGGAAAACATCATTCCCGGAGTCTGCGAGATACTTAAACCCTATGCAGAGAAATATGGCAAAGAAATCCCGGTGATAGCCGGTGGCGGCATCTATGCAGGTGAGGACATTCATAAATTCCTGCAGCTTGGTGCCAGCGGGGTCCAGATGGGAACCCGTTTTGTTGCAACAGAAGAATGTGATGCTGACGTAGAATTCAAGAATCAATACATCAAATGCAGGAAAGAAGATATTGTGATCATCCAGAGTCCGGTTGGTTTGCCCGGTAGAGCTATTTTAAACGATTTCCTCACAGATGTGAAAGCCGGGATAAAAAAACCGTTCCGCTGTCCCTGGAAATGCCTTAAAACTTGCGATTTCAGAAGCTCATTGTACTGTATCGCCAATGCTTTGATGAAAGCAAAGATCGGTGAACTCAAGAATGGCTTCAGCTTTGCCGGAGCAAATGCCTGGAAAGTTGACAAGATCATCTCTGTAAAAGAGCTGATGGATTCACTCGTACAGGAATTTGAATTGGCAGTAAGAAACACTGAACCTGTTTTTAATCTCTGATCGTTCTCACTGT
>JAFGMF010000174.1 GCA_016927675.1 Candidatus Cloacimonadota bacterium | reverse complement strand
CGATTCATCGATTCAATTTTATCTTAACAGAATTCCTCAAAGCTCTGCCTCAGGATTACCTGTTTCACCTTACCTTCGTACTAACCCGACTAGGGTTTTATGAACTAGAATCGAGTTAGAAGCGAATGATTTCCCGTAATAAGGTATAAAATGCAAAATTGTTATACCTTCAGATCAAAATAAACTCACAAAAATACAACTAATGCTCTGATTCGGGTATGGTTTATTTCAAGAAATTTGCTTATTGAGTTTATTTAATTCTTGATTATTGCCTCTTCCCCACCTAATTTGTATAAGAATCTTGACTGGAAATCACAAACAATATTTCTGTCATATGAGTATAAAATAATATTATCTATGTTTTACTTAAATCTTAAGATAATAGAATTATCAAGATGAGTTCAACTTGAAAGAAATACTGTTTTCCATCGATATTTATAGATTTATATTATTTATTCTAAAGGATCAGCATGATTTTTCGACTGAAGTTTATCTCTCAAATTTCAGTATGTGTAACAATAAGTTCTTCGAGTAATGTTGAGATACCTTTAAATTTATAATTATAACTTTTTTCTGTGAGGATAGAATGAGTTTTATGAAATTCCAAGTCAAAAAAAGTAAAGTATCAGGATGGGAATTTGCTGAAACAAATTCAAATTTTACCAAAATATATTTCCCCCGACAAGATTACGCAGTTTATTTTGCTACTTTATATTGCAATTTACTCGACGGAGAGTTTACGATAGTAGGAAATAATTTTTCCGAAGTGGATGAGTAAATTTTTTTTTGCTACTAAGATATTATAAGTTGATATTCAATTTTCTTTTTTTGCAGCAGGATTTCTCGCTAATGAACTTGAGAACGTTTTACTGCAAATGGATTTATCTAGTTATCTATCTACAAAAAAAGAAGATACAGATGACCAACATGTTTTCGATCCAGTTATTAATGCAGAATCATCTTCCTTGAATCAGATTAAAATTACGTACTATCAAGACAATTTGATCCGGTTTAAATAGATAAATTTAGTCCCAAACCTTTATGAAATCATTTTCCTGAAAAAATTAACTTGCATTATTTAAAAAGCTGACGATTTTGAACTTTCATAAAAAAGTAGATGTGATAAGATAAAAAAAAGTGTCTGATCAGTTTGTGAAAATTAAAAAAATGGAAGAAAGAAATAGAATATTATGAAATCCAGATTAACACCTCAATATATTACATTGATCCAGAATGCTTTGCTAAAATCATTTTGGCGTGAAAGGGCATTCAAGGTTTTCCTTAAAAGTTGTAATACTCCGGAAAAATTTATCGATTCGTGGCAGGAAGAAGAACTGAAGGAAGAATTTATCGAGCGGATATTCAAGCAGCTTCTTGTTGAAGAAAAGGGAAGAGAAGTAATCCTGAAAATCGCCAAATTTTTAATGTACCAGAACAATTTCCCTGATCTTGAACATCTACTGGATGCTGATTTGAGAATCCAGATTGCCAAAGAAGCTGTCGGTCGGTTGAAAGATTTTCACAAAAAGCAGGAAGAAGAGCTTTATAATTATCGGCTGGCACAAAAAGCCAAGATGGAATTCACGAAACGTCAGCAAAAAATTACGCGAACATTGAAATCTCTGCAGAATTTTACCGAGAAACTTACAGAGCTCAGTAAAACGATTGACCATGAAATATCCAGTATTCGTTTTCAGGACTGGTTCTTTGAATTGCTTGATTTTTACGAAATAAAAAATCACAAACATTATAATCAAGCCGGTATCGAAACTAATGGCTGGTTTCTCTTTGATAACATTTCTTATCTCGTCGGCATCAAATTCAGTGCCGGAAGAACATCAGTTATTGACATCGATCATTTTTATCAGGAAGTGATCTCAAATCCAAATTGCGACATGGGTTTATTCCTATCCATCTCCGGTTACAGTAAACTGGCGATCGAAGAGGCATCAGGTGATAAAACTCCGATCATACTGATTGATCATAACCATATTTATCTTGCTTTGAGTGGAATTATGGAATTTCCGGATCTGATCAAGAAAATCACCCGATATACGATCGAATCCGGCAGATCTTATCTCTCAACAGAACAGTTTAACCGCTAAGGAATTAAATCGATTGAAAAAATTCCCCTTAATGCAAACAGAAGTTCTGGAAAATATCGCCAGAGTATTGGGCGACTCCTTTCGCGGTTTAACAGATGATGAACTTACAGAATTATTCCAATCTGCAGATATCCCTGATATCATGCCTCTTGCTCCCCGCTGGATCAGATTATATAATGCTTTTTCAGATATCCAGAAAAAAACCGGTTACAGTAATAATATCATTGCCTTTATCCATAAATGCATGAGGCCAACTCGTTATCGGGATAATTATTCACTTTTCCTGTGGCGCAGGGACAATCTTAATGTCAAGCTGATCTTCGCTGGACTGGAGATGACGAACAGCGGCAAACTGAAATTGATCAAACCGGCAGATCATGAATATATTGATCGAGCAAAAGAGATGAGTGATCAACTAAAAAAAGAATTACATAACAGAATGGCTCATCCGGAAGTAATTAAACTTTGCCAGAAAGAACTGTTGGTTGAAAATTACTGTGCGGTGATCTTCGAAGCACAAAAACAAATCACTCACAGGATCAGAAATAAAACCGGTCTTACGGAAAACGGAATTGAACTTGTTCGCGAAGCTTTTGCCATCGGTAATAATGATAAACCTTTTCTAGCCATTAATGATCTCGCTAACGACCAGGACTATCGTGAACATTCAGCTTTTGTTAACCTGTTAACAGGTGTCTTCGGAATTTTTAGAAATCCAACCCTTACTGAACCCCAGATAACCTGGGAGCTTTCACTCGAAGATACTCTTGATCTGCTCTCTATGTTTTCTTATCTTAACCGTAAAATCGATAAATCAAGAATTTGTATTTAATAAAAGGAGGATAAATGGGGAAAAGAAAAGTATCTCATAAAAAGCAGGATTTAACTCGTGATATCATTGCCCTGTGTAATAACTTCGAAACCTGGTCACCTCGTTATAAAAAAGATGTTATCTACGATATTGAGAATGATCTTCATTCCTACTTTGTGGAAATTGATGATCAGGATGTTGATGTAGTTATTATGGAAGGAACTTCGGGAAAATATCTGAGAACTGATCCGGATAAAACTGCCGAAAACTATCTCTTGAAATTACCAGACTGCACATGATCGATAATTGATATTAATAAAGTGTGATAAACTGACCCGGATTTGATCCTTTTAGCTGACAATCCGATCCAGCTCTCAACTATAACCTGAGACACAGGAGGCTAATGATTAAAAATACCAGATTCCAGGAATTGAGAAATCTGCTTTCTCAGAAAGAAAAAGAAAAACAGGAATTCGAAACTCACGTACCATTGATTATAGAATGGTTCATCACCAAACTTAACAGCTTCTTCCAATGTGAACAGGGATCAATCAAACATGACGTCTACTATCATGGCACGAAATATAAATTCAATCTGACCATCAGGATCCCTTTTGAAATTGATTCCACGGAACAGAATTCGATGGGTATTAAAGATTTTGAATTTAATTTTTTCTTGGCAGCACCATCAACAACAATTTTATATTCGGAAGATTTTGACGATGAATTTAAAAATAAAGGATATAATCTCAATAAAGAGTTGAATCAGATTTTTGATAAAATTTACTGTTCCATCCAAAATCAAATAGAAAATCTTTATCTAAAGTGATTCACCCCGAAGCGTCCAACCTGTCGCATCAGTTATTCTTACTCTGATAAATCTGCCGATCGCTTCTTCCCCACCTGGGAAAACTGTAATTTTATAATCTCGACTTTTCCCCGAAACCTCACTCTTATTTTTCCTGCTGAAATTCTCCACATAGATCTCTTTAATTTTTCCGATCTGCTGTTGATATTTCTTTAAGGTGATTTTCTCCTGTATTTTTATCAATTCTTTCAATCTGACCAATCTCTCAGTTTCAGAGACCTGATCGGGAAAAGTTGCTGCAACTGTCCCTTCCCGGGGTGAATATTTATAGGTAAATGCGTAATCAAATTCCAACTCCTGCATGATCTGACGAGTTCGCTCAAATTGAGCCTGGTTTTCACCGGGAAATCCTGCAATCACATCTGTTGTTATCGAAATATCAGGAATATTTTTCCTCAATTTTCCTACTATCATCCTGAAATGATCAGCCGTATAACCTCTGTTCATCCGTCGCAAAATATCATCATCACCTGACTGTAAAGCCAAATGAAGATGCTCACAGACTTTATCAGATTCTGCCATTACTTCGATCACTTCATCTGAAAGATCTTTTGGGTGTGAGGTGATAAATCTGATCCGTGAAATATTCTCAATGTTATTTACCCTGCGAAGCAATTCGGCAAAATTGACTTCCGCATTTCTATAGGAATTAACATTCTGCCCTAACAAGGTGATATCCTTAAATCCTTTATCGCCTGCCCGTGTGATCTCAGAAATTATATCCGCAACCGGTCTACTTCTTTCCCTACCGCGAGTATACGGTACTATACAGTAGGAACAGAAATTATTACAACCTCTCATTATTGTAACAAATGCGTTGAACTTACCCTGGTGGATAGGATGTAATTCATTGTAAACCTGCGAATTATCACTAACTGTCTTATAACTAAACACATGTGTTTCCAGTGTTTTGTTGATAATCTCTGGTAAGAATTCATATTGATCAGTTCCAACCACAAAATCCACTGCCGGAATTATCTGACTGATTTCCTTACCCAGCCGTTGGGCCATACAGCCAATCACTCCTATCAGTAATTTCGGGTTCTGTCTCTTTCGGGATAATTCCTGGTTTATTCTGCCAATCACTCTGTTCTCTGCATGCTGACGCACAGAACAGGTATTGAATATGATAACATCTGCCTGATCGATATTATCTACAACAAATAACCCGTCCCGACTCAATATGGAAGCAACAAGTTCGCTGTCGGCTACGTTCATCTGGCAGCCATAGGTTTCAAGAAAAATATTCATCATCGGCTTTCAGGCAATAATCGTTCAGGAATTGCCGAAGGGTGATATAATTCTGGTTTATTCCGATAATAGAATAAAGATAAACGCCAGACGAAAAAGATGACAGGAATGATGCCGATGGGTCCCAAAAGACTCACCAGTAAAATCAGCAGGAATAACTGCAATAGAAGACTGATTATCAGACTGAAATAATAATTCATTACCCGCATTCCACCCCAGCAGATGATATCGGGGTTATTTTTGATCATCCTGTCATGCATCTCTTCAACAAAAAATCGGTATTCTTCACTCTGGTCGTAAAATTTTCCTATTGAATTGTAATATTTATCGGTGAATTCGATCTGCCTGCCAGCTTCAGTCACCAGAGTACATCTGAACTGTCTGCGTCTGTACCTGGACGAACTGTAACGCAGAATCAGCATTTTCAGGTCGGAATAATTGATTTCTTCATGTTGATCTTCCGAATGGATTATCAATCTGTCATCCGACAACTGAAAGGTCTTTTCCTGGTCGATGAAATTTTTCTTATATCGATATTCCGTCATATCACCCTTCAATTATGCTTGTTAAAATCACTTCATGAGATAATTGTATTTCTTCATGATATTTCACTGCCGGCAGGAACTTCATTGTCCGGTACCAGAACAGAAAGGCTTTCGCCATGATGAGCAGCCAGAATCATCGCCTGAGATTCAATTCCCATTACATTTCTTGGCTGCAGATTGATCAACATGGCCACCTGTTTTCCTATCATGGATTCGGGAGAATAAGATTTTGCTATCCCAGCTACCACTGTTCGGATTTCTCCACCCAGATCAACAGTCAATTTCAATAATTTCCCTGATTTAGGGATTTTATCTGCTTTCAATATCTTTACTACCCTAAATTCCATTTTACTGAAATCATCATAACTGATCTCAGCTTTATGCTCAAGTCCTGATTGATCGATACTGGCTGATTTCAACTTTACAATTTCGTTTTCGATCAAGTTATCTTCGACCTTGCTGAAAAGCGGCTCAGTTTCTCCAATCTGAAAATAATCTTCCGTAACTGATATATCCTTCAAGGAAAATTCAACATTCAGATTCATCATCTTTCGAAGTCTTCTCATACTGCCAGGTATTACAGGGAACAATGTGATAGAAATTATTCGAAGTAGATTCATACAGTTATACAAAGTCTCTTTTGCTTTGATCACATCTGTTTTTACTGTCACCCAGGGTTTTGTTTCATCAAAGTATTTATTACCGAATCTGGCTATATCAATTATAAGCCCGATTGCCTTTCGAACCTGATATGTCTGATACGCCTCAGTTATCGGGATGATATCATTACCTATTCTTTGGATAATTTCTGCAGTCTGATCACTGAAATCCGATTCTTTATCTATTCTGCCGTCAAAGTATTTTTTAGCGAACAGAAAAACCCTGTTGGCAAGATTCCCCAGAACATTTGCCAGATCATTGTTTATCTGATTCTGAAACTCCTTCCAGTAAAAATCGCTGTCTTTGCTCTCTGGAGCATTTGCGGCTAGATAATATCTGAGATATTCTCCTGAAAAATTCTTGAGAAAATCCTCTACCCAGACTGTCCAGTTTCTGCTGGTAGACATTTTCTGTCCCTCCAGATTGAGATATTCATTAGCTGGAACATCATCTGGTAAAACATAATCTAATTCCTGCTCCATCAGCATAGCAGGCCAGATGATTGTATGGAAAGGAATATTATCTTTACCCAGAAAATGGATCAATCTGGTCTTCGGATCCAGCCAGTATTTTTTCCACCGTTCAGGATCTCCAATTTTTTTAGCCCATTCTATCGTAGAAGAGATATAACCTATTGGAGCATCAAACCATACATAAAGAACTTTTCCTTCTGCCTCTTTAAGGGGCACCGGTACCCCCCAGTCAATATCTCGGGTGATCGCCCTTTCCTTAAGACCATCCTTAAGCCAGCCCATGATGAAATTTATTACATTATCTTTCCAGTTCTTCTTTGTACTCAGCCAGTTCTTAAGCTCATCCGTGAATTTTGGTAACTCAAGATACCAGTGAGCTGTTTCTTTCAGGATCGGGATTTCTCCGGAAATCTTACTTCTCGGTTCGATCAAATTCAACGAGTCAATCAGTTTGCCGCAACTGTCACACTGATCACCACGTGCTCCCGGACTGCCACAGAATGGACATATCCCCTCTACGTATCTGTCTGCAAGAAAACGATTATGCTTAGGATCATACCATTGTTTCCCTTCTTTCTTGCTGACAAAACCCCTCTTCAGAAGATTCAGAAAAAACCTCTGGCTTATCTCGTGATGTTCTGGTCTTGCAGTTCCCGAAAAATTATCAAAGTCTATTTCCAATCCTTTAAAACTTTCAGAGATATTTTTATGATAACGATCTACTATTTCCTTAGGTGTTATCCCTTCTGATTCAGCTTTAATTGATATCGGCGCTCCATGTTCATCTGTTCCACTGACAAAGATGATATCTGCTCCAAGCAGTTTCTGAAATCTGACATATATATCTGCCGGAAGATAAGCTCCAGCGATATGACCGATATGTAATGGACCGTTTGCATAAGGTAAGGCACTGGTTACTATTATTTTATCCAAATCAACTCCTTGTTTATATCTGAATTTATCCTTTCGCTAAATTCAAAACGAAGAATTTCTTTACATTCAACACTGATTAAGATTAATCTAATCCCCTAAATTGAGGGTAAGATATTAATGTCAAGAAATATGAATTCACTAAGCATAGGTTAAACTTAACTCTTCTACTTTGTGATAATTATCAGTATCTATATTTTCCCCT
>JAFGMF010000173.1 GCA_016927675.1 Candidatus Cloacimonadota bacterium | reverse complement strand
TCCGGATCTCCAATCTGATCCCGGTTACCTTTTTCGGATTGTTCTTCGGACTGATTGGAAGTTTTATTTTCACCATTTACCATCTTGCCGAGGAACGCAGAACAAAAACGATCAAACTGCAACAGGAACAATGCAGATTGGAATTGAAGAATTTAATTGCTCAGATAAATCCACATTTTCTGTTCAATACTCTCAACTCTATTGCATCTTTGATCCATCAGGATGCCGATAAAGCGGAACAGATGGTTCATAAGCTGTCCAATATGTTCCGTTATTGCCTGCAGAGCAGTGATAACCAGACTGTTCAGCTGAAAAAGGAAATTGAGATTATAACTCAATATCTGGAAATCGAAAAAATCAGATTCGCCGATAGACTCCGCTATCAAATGCAGATTGAACCCGAATGTTTACCTTTGCAGATTCCGCCTTTAATTCTGCAAACCCTTGTTGAAAATGGAGTTAAACATGGCATATCCCCTCTGCTCGAAGGAGGTCGAATTACCGTCAAAGCTTATATTAAGAATGACAAATTATGCCTTTCTGTTTCAGATACCGGCATGGGATTTCAGGTAGACCAAATTAATTCCGGATTCGGCTTGACTGCTGTGAAAAATATACTTAATTTGCTGTATGGAAATGAACATGAATTTCAGATTCTGGCTAACAAAGATACTGAAGTAAGAATAGTCCTGCCCAAGGATCAATCAAGATGAAAATGGATATATTCAGGACAATCATTGTAGAAGATGAAAATCTTGCCCGGGTAAGATTACGCAAAATGCTGACTGAGTTTGCTGATGATCTGGAAATAATTGCAGAAGCAGAAAACGGTATTGAGGCAGTCAGTATGATAAATTCTCTTCAACCGGATCTGATCTTTCTTGATGTCCAGTTACCGGGATTGAATGGATTCGAAGTTCTGGAAAATCTTGTTCAGATTCCCATGATTATTTTCACTACAGCTTTTGATGAATTTGCCCTCAAAGCTTTCGAGACAAATGCTATTGACTACCTGCTCAAACCGATAGAAATTGACAGATTAAGACAAACCATGACCAAACTGATGAAATTTACCGGGTTAGATCTGCATCGATATCAAAAGAAAGTGATGGATATTTTATCATCTCTACGGACAGAAAAAAAATTCCTGACGGTTCGATCAGGATCGCGCCTGATCTTAGTGAAATTCACAGATATCCTCTATTGCCAGGCTGACACGAAATACACCTGGGTTTATACTCGTTCGAAAAAACACTTAATGACTCAAAGCTTGAAAGATTTAGAGCTGGTTTTACCTGATAATTTTAAAAGAATCCATCGGTCAACTCTGGTCAATCTTGATCATGTGAAGGAAATAATTAAATTATCAATCAATAAATATGTTGCTCTGATCGATAACCTGGAGAAAACAGAATTACCTGTGAGCAGAAAAATACTTAAGGAGATTACCTGATAGTTAATTAACCTGCGAACACAAACTGAATACTCTGATGATCTCACAAAATTTATTGCTGGTGTAAGCAAATAAAAAACTCTGATTTCAGATATTTTTTAGTTTTACCATAGATTAATTTTCTTAAATGTATAATTTTGTTGACACTTATAGAAAAAATTAAAATTATGAATTTCGGTTAGTTTTTTTCATCAAATTTATCCCATATTTTTGGGATTTGGAACAGGTATTATATGAACATTGAATTTCATTATTATGTTGTTAAATATCTCGCTTTGGAAGCAGGGTTTGACTCAGGGGAAGCTCAGATAATCGCTTATTCTTCTCAATTTGTTGATGATAATACCTATACCGTTAAGATCAGGAAACCTGATTCAGAAATCTATGAAAATCAAATATCTCAAACTCCTGACGTCTTAGCTCCCCAAACCCATACCATGCGAATTTATCCGCTGTTCCATTATCTGCCCGGTGATCCCACCAGCGCTAAGGCATCACGCCGAGACGGGAAAATGCATATTCTGATGACTACTCCAGCCAGTACCCATGCACAGGAAATTTTTTTTGAATCAACCAAAAATGAAGACCTGTATCTGCTGGGAATTGCTTCCCATATGCTAAGTGATACTTTCTTTAATCAAAACTTCATCGGAAACTGCGATGGAATGAATGCCATCAAAGGTACCTGGGAGCCTCTGGAACTCCATATCGGTCATGCCGATGCCGGACACAAACCTGACATCCCTAATCTTGTCTGGATTGATCCTCGTCTGATCGAGAAAAACCAAGAGATTAATAATAAAGACAGGTTTATTTATGCTGCTCATAAATTGTATAATAACTACTTGTTCATGACCTCCCAGCAGGGTAACTGGTCACAGATAAAAAAAAATCTGAATTCGATTATCGCAGAACCTATCAACGAAAACCAGCTGAACAAATATGAAGAACAGCTTGAGCAAAGATGTGATAAGTTCCAGAAACTCCTATCAGAATATTGTTCAGATAACACCTATGATCCTTTAAACTGGCTGATGAAAGCAGTTAATGAGAAAATCAGTAAAGATAATATTACTGAACAGGAATTATCATTTATTCCTGATTATCAGAAATCTGACTGGTTTAATTTTCAGGAAGCCGTTAAAGAATATCAGAAAACTGCAAACAGAAAACTTGAACCGATATTCGGTTCAATTGAGTTCAAAAACTGGTAGCCGTTTTCTTTTTTTTTACTGATTTCTTCACTTGACTATATCCTTTAAAATATTATTTTAATCTTGTGCTCAGAAAAAAATTCTGCCTGGTCCCGGAATCTCGTTATTCCTGATACGATCAGCTGTTTTATTCCCGGGCAGAATAGCTATTATAGAGTGAAATATGTATTAATTTATTAATTA
>JAFGMF010000027.1 GCA_016927675.1 Candidatus Cloacimonadota bacterium | reverse complement strand
GTCAGGGAAAAAAATAAAGCTCAAAACTATCTTGATGTAGCGGGAGTTATTCTTCTGGTAATTAATAATCAGGAAAATGTGGTATTAATCAATAAAAAAGGTTGTGAAACCATTGGGCTACCTGCGGAGAAAATCATTGGTCTTAACTGGTTCGATAATTTTCTTCCTGAAGAGATCAGAGAAACAGTAAGACATGATTTTCATCAGATTCTGAGGAACAAGCTATCACAGCACAAGTTTTACGAATCAGAGATCATCACCAGCAATAATCTGCGGAAAACGATCCTCTGGCAGAATACCGTTTTAACAGACGATGAGGGGCAAATTACTGGCACTTTAAGCTCTGGTGAAGATATCACTCAAAGCAAACTTGCCGAATTTAAGCTGATGGAAAGTGAGAGACGACTTAAAAAAATAATCGAAAATAATCCTGATGGTATCATCTTTCTTGCTCATGATAACAGTATTCTCTATGTAAATAAAATGGCAGAAAAGATGTTTCATAAAACCCAGATTGAACTTTTAAACACATCATTTCAATATCCTTATTCTCTTGATAAATTCAGTGAACTGGAAATAATCAGAAACAATGAGCCGACTTTAACTGTCGAAATGAACTTTATTGAGACCGAATGGGCTGGTGAAAAAGCGTATCTGGGTACATTCCGGGATATTACCGATAAACTCCAGACAACCAGAGAATTAAATGTTCAGAAAGCTTATCTTGAGGAGTTGTTCGAAGGTGCACCGGCAGCCGTGGTTGTACTCGACAATAAAGACAGAGTTCTCAAGGTAAACAGGAAATTTACCAGTTTGTTCGGTTATAGTATTTCGGAAGCCAGAGGGAAAATGATCAACGATCTGCTGGTTCCGGATAATCTTAAAGAAGAAGGTTTCAACTCAACTATAACTGTTGCCCGGGGGAATAATGTTGATCTTGAAACGATCAGAAAAACCAAAGATGGCAAATTGATCAATGTATCCGTTATCGGGAGACCCATTCGGCTGGAGCGCGACCAGATAGCAGTATATGCCCTGTACGAAGACATAACAGAAAGAAAAAGAGCAGAAAACGCTCTACGTGCAAGTGAAGAGAAATATCGTAATCTGGTAGAGTTTATCGAAGAAGGAATTGTAATGATAGACCGACAGGAGAATTTCATTTTTGCCAATCAGGCTGCTGCCAAGATTTTCGGATTTGATAATAAAAAAGAACTGATCGGAAAAAACTTAGGTAATTTTGTACCTGAAGAAATCTATGCTGATCTATCCAGAAAAACGTTCATGCAAAAAAAAGGAGAGATAACCCGTTTTGAATTCCCGATAACAACAGTAAATGGGAATTACAGATATTTAAATATAACCGCTAATCCCATGTTTATCGACGAAGAATACCAATACACATTTGGTATTTTCAATGATCTGACTGCCAGGATCGCATACGAAAAAGAACTCCAGAATACCAAAGATTTCCTGGAAAAAATCATGGAAAGCGTCAATAATGGAGTTTTTACTTTAAACTTGAACGGGGAATTCACACTTGTCAACAAAGCATTAACGGAAATTACCGGTTACAGTTATTCAGAACTTATCCACAAGCCGATAAGAAACTTTGTCGAACCACAAATGGTAAAAATTTTAACATCGATAATCACTGATATAATTCAACGTGGTAAGATTTTTATCAATCAGGACGTATCGCTGACAACCAAATCCGGAGAATCAGTCATATTAAAATTTAATTTTGCTCCGATGATCGAAGATGGAAAAATTTTCAGCGTGGTGGGATCATTGGAAAACATTACCAAGCAAAAAAAGGCTGAGACGGCTTTACGGGAAAGTGAGTTACGGTTCAGGAAACTTTTCAAATCTTCTCCTGATGCCATTTTGCTGGCAGATTTACAGAATTTTCAAATAGTAGATGCAAATCCGGCAACAGAAAATCTGATCGGTAAAAAACTTGAAGATATAATCGGAATGGATATGATTGAAATGTTCCCATCCCGATTAAGGGATAATTCAGAAATAAACCTGCTTAATTATCTTACCGGAAGAGAATCCCCTAAAGAACCAAAATTTAAAATTTATCTCCAGAATTCAGATGGATTCGAAATTCCCGTTGCAATTACTGCAACCGAGGTTCAGATAAAAGGAGCAAACTATCTCCTGGCCAATATCAGAGATGAAACCGTTCGTACTAATGCCGAGAATAAGATAATTTCCCAGGGTGAGCAGTTAAAATTGATCAATAAAATCCTCCGTCATGACCTGTCCAATAACCTTACTTCCATTCACAGTGGAATAAAATTGTATCATAAAACTGAGCAGGACATCTTTCTTAACGAAGCAACAAAAAATGTTAATAAAAGTATCGAATTGATTCGAGAAATGAGAGAATTCGAAACTTTCATGGCAGAACATGAAAATCTGAAAATTATCGCCCTGAAAGATATTTTTTCAGAATTACAGATCAATTATCCGGATATACTTATATTCAATCACGATCAAGTGAAAGTACTGGCAGATGAAACTATCAGATCAATTTTTAACAACTTGATCAGCAATGCTGTTAAGCATGGAAAAGCTGACAAAATCAAAATCACTACCCAGAAGGATAAGAAAAACTGCATTATAACGGTTGAAAATGATGGCAAAAAAATACCAGCCAATATTACCGAAAAAATCTTCGAAGAAGGTTTTAAATATGGGAAAACCGGCAATACGGGGCTGGGATTGTACATCGTAAGATCAGCTATGAAAAGGTTCGGAGGAGATGTCCGCCTGGGAACAAATCAAAGCGGAAAAGTTGAATTCATCCTGGAACTCAAAACTGTCTGACTTACTCCCAGAATTTACGGTCAAGACTGCGATATTGAACTGCTTCACTGATATGATTAGAACTTATCCTCATTGATCCGGAAAGATCGGCTATCGTTCGTCCAACTTTGAGAATTCTATCATAAGCTCTTGCGGATAAGCCCATTTTATCCATGGCCATTTTCAATAACTCCCTGGCTTCGCCATCCAACTTGCAATATTTCCTGATCAGGCGCGGTGACATTTGGGAATTGCTGTAAATACCTTCCTCACTGAATCTGGCAAGCTGTGTATCTCTGGCTTGATCGACCCTTTTCCGGATTTCGCTTGATTTCTCGCCTGTGGGTAAACTGCTGATATCATTATAGTGCACCTGGGGTACTTCCACATGGATATCAATCCGATCAAGAAGAGGACCTGATATTCTTGCCCTGTATTTCTGAATATTGCCCAGACTGCAAATACAGCTATGGGATTCATTCTGACTGCCATAATAACCGCAGGGACAAGGATTCATAGATGCGACAAGCATGAATTTTGCAGGGAAGTCCAGACTTTGGGTAGCCCGGGAAATTGTTACTTTTTCATCTTCCAGGGGTTGTCTTAAAACTTCCAGGACAGATTTTTTGAATTCCGGTAATTCATCCAGAAACAGCACGCCATTATGAGCCAGAGAAACTTCACCCGGATGGGGAAAGCTTCCTCCGCCAATCAGGGCAACATCACTCACCGTATGATGGGGTGAACGGTAAGGTCGATCTGGTACTATTCCCGCTCTCACCGAAGTCAATCCGGCAACAGAATGAATCTTCGTCGTTTCAAGAGCTTCCTCTAATGATAATTGAGGTAAAATCGTAGGTATTCTTCTGGCCAGCATCGTTTTCCCGGAACCAGGAGGTCCGATCATCAAAATATTATGTCCCCCGGCTGCGGCTACTTCCATTGCTCTTTTTACGTGGAACTGACCTTTAACATCGAACATATCAAGACTATATACGTTGCTGTTATTAAAAATCTCTGACGGTTCAACCGATACAGGTTCAATCATCCTTTTGGCTTCCAGAAAATCAATAGCCTCTTTCAGGGTTATTGCCGGATAGACTTTTAAATTAGTTATTATACCGGCTTCTTTCGCATTTTCCGGAGGGACAATTATCCCTTCCATCCGATCTTCTCTGGCAGCCATCGATATCGGTAAAGCACCCTTTACCGGGCGAAGATATCCATCCAGGGATAACTCACCGATCATGGCATATCTGTCCAGGCTGTGAACCTTGATCTGATTGGAGGCTACCAGAATGGCTATCGCCGTCGGCAGATCCAGGGCAACACCATCTTTTCTGATATCAGCCGGAGCAAGATTGACCGTATAATTATGCGTCGGAAACCGGAAACCGGAATTTTTTATCGCAGCCGAAACTCTATCCCTGCTTTCTTTAACAGAATTTGAAGGCAGTCCGACGATCGAGAATTTAAACAAACCACCCTTAATATCTGCTTCAACTGTTATCTGCTGTGCATCAATACCCTGAATCCCATAAGATATTGTTTTACCGTACATTATCCGATCTCCTTCTTTATCCGGCAACTGCAATTATTTTCTTTTCCCGGGTGATTTTACCGCTCCCGATACCACTCGCTTCCCATAAAAGAATGTATAACCCGGGAGATACATTCGCTCCGTCAGACCCATTCCCTCTCCATAATTGCTGTCCCGTTGTCGCTTCGTAAACCTGATCCTGGATAATCCAGATTAGACGACCTTTTAAATCGAAAATTCTCATTGTAACCAAATTCAACATCTCGGGTAATTGATAAGAGATAATGATAGATTGCCCCTGAGAAGGAGAAAAAGGGTTCGGCTGTAAATCTATTTTAGCTTTGGTCGGTATATACTCCGTGAAGATGCTGTTTATCTTTCCGGGTGTTGAGCCTCTGATTGAAACTCCCCAGTTATTCTGATCTGCAGGAAGAATAGGATTGATTCTTTCCAGAGAAAAATCAACAGGACAATTTTCACCGGTATAATAGATTTCCTCGAAAACTGTTCCCAGAGTATCGCAGAGAGTAAGAGTTTCATCACCGTTATTCAAAGCAGTCCAACTTAATGATTCCAAAACCTGGTCTTCAGAAAGAAATGGAAATTCTTCAAGGATTTGTAATTTATCCTGGCAGACAAGCAGATATTGATTTTGAGAACAGGATAACGAAAATTCAATTTTACCAGCATTTGCGTCATATATTACAAAGTTATCCACAAGATATTCACATGGGGAAGATCTTAAGATTTCGATCCATTCCTGCCTGTTTACCGACGGTTTAAAAAGAACTTCATTAATAACAAGCGGTGAATTCCCGGGGCAAGCTGAACAATACCCCGTATTATTACTTAACTCATAATCATATAGATAACTTACAGTACTTTTTATTAGCATATATTCACATTCTATCTGATCCAAATTGATCCGATATTCCAGAGAATCAAGGGCAGGTATTTCAGGTAATGGATAATTTCCAAACAGGTAATCATTTAAGACGATTTCGACCGTTCCGGAGAAGTTATCCACATGTTTTGTGGATAAATTTCGGATTACCAGAACAAGCTCACAAGAAGAGGGAGTTACGATAATTTCGGATGATTTTAATTCCAGGTCCTGAGGAAAGAAATTTGCTGATCCGGGAGTAGGGTAATAACATTCGAAAAAATCTATCCCGCTCTGATTGCAGTCAACCCCGTCTTCTACTCTTGCCAATGTGTTTCCACTGCTGGCGTCCGGAGCAAATGAACTACCGATATTCCCGCTATCATCAGGCAGGGAGTTTGTATTAGGTTCATCGTAGAGAACTGTATCACTGTAAAGCCCGTCCGGTGAGACGATCCGAACCCCGTCAGTAGCACTTCCTCCATTCTGAAAAGCAAGACTGCAGTATAAATCTGCTTCCGGCACATTTTCTTCAGCTATAAGCAGATACCCGTCTGGTTCTAGGTTTAAAAAAGGGAAGGTATAAACTGGTACGAAACTGGTCCCGGCTTTTTCCAGTTTCCAGCCTTCAAGATTGACGGATATTGTATCTTGATTATAAAGTTCTATCCATTCGTTTCCGCTGTCTGAACCATCGGGATCGTATAAAAGTTCATTTATGACGATTGTAAACAGACTTACCCGGAATATGAACACCAACAAAAGAAAAAAGAATGATTTCATCTGGAACCTCCTGTGATTTTGGTTCCAGGATACTGAAGTGTTAGCAGCTGATCTGATTAATGATCTGTTTAAAAAAAGACAACATCCTTTTCCCTGTCAAACAATTTATCGGGTTAAGGATGTTATTTATTGTCTTTTTTTTACCAGATCACTTCATTAACATCATTTTTCTGGTTGATGAGTAAGCTTCAGTTTTCATCTGATAAAGGTAGATTCCACTGGAAACCGGTGACTTATTTTCATCACAGCCATCCCAGATAACATTATGAAATCCCGCCTCAAGATAATTGTTCACCAGCTTTTTCACTTTTTCGCCTTTGAGATTAAAGATCTGGATTACCACCTCTCCTGATGTTTTCAAGGCAAAACCGATGCTGGTGTCTGGATTGAACGGATTGGGATAATTTGCCATTAACTCGGTTTTCACCGGTATTATCGGATTAAAAGCATCTGAATGCTCAATAATTGCCGTAGCTGCTCCTGATTCCAGATCCTCATAAACGGCGGTAACCTGGTAAACCAAGGTACCAGGAGGAGCGTTGGTATGCAGATAAGCCATCAAGGTTACTTCTGCCAGAAGCCCGTCATTAAGATAGACACGATAACATGTGACCGGCTCAATTGTCTCTGGCGCATTCCAGGTCAACAGAACATGTAAATGATTCGGTGTTTCCGATGCAACCAGATTCTGCGGGGCGGGTAAGATATGATTATAAACGAGAACTTCAGACGGTTCTGATTCGCCTTCCGTATACAATGCAGTAACATAGTATGAGTATTCATCTTCTGGCTGATGCTGATCCGTGTAGGACGTAGTCAGATAATTATTGATAAAGGCAATTTGAACATCATTTTTATAAACCCTGTATCCTGTGAGATCGCGATTATTTTCATCTTCTGTGGATTTAATCCTGGTTTTATTCTCTTCTCGCTCATGATCAATTATCTGATTTTCTTCATGCTGAGAATTTTCAGTTTCGTTACCCGGTATCAACCAGCTTAAAATAATATCAGTTCCTTCCGATACCGCG
>JAFGMF010000172.1 GCA_016927675.1 Candidatus Cloacimonadota bacterium | reverse complement strand
GACATCCTGGCAGCCAGATACATTGTGCAAAACAAGATCTGAATACATCTGGGAAGCAATTATCAATACTCTGTTCAAGATTGATTTCGATCCGGGAAGTTGGATTTCTCCGGACAGATCCAGGGAATATTTCATATCTTATCCTTCTTTCATCTTGTAATTCTAAGCTTCATGTGAAGAATATTTCAAGAAATCAAATTTGCGTTCCGAAAGAAGATTTTTAAGAATGGAAGCTATCCCTGTCTCCTGCCAGAGACGCTCAAAGATCAGACTGGATCCATTTTTTTTCACTTGGACACAAGGATCACTTTGGCTGGGAAGTAGCAACACTGATTTCCTGGAAAAACGAGAAAAGGAACGGATCAACAGGTCAATCTCGCCTTTGTTACGCATCTTGTCCAATCTGCCCAAAGTAGCTATTACACGCTGTTTTGACTTCTTATTTTCCCGATAGTTCTCAACTATCTGCAGATATTTATTCTTAACCCGATTTCTTGATTCGCGCAAAAATCATTTCCTCCTTTTTATAACACCCATATTTTGAAATGATGATAATTGCAGTCAAGTTTTATCAACCAATTCTGTGGCATCACGTTTTGGCGAGACAAAAATCAACTTTCGCTCTATAAGCGGATTTACAGCTTCGATATCTCTAAAAATGAAGGACAACTGTTAAAGAAAAGTTGGACTAAAGGGCTTGGAATTCAACCATTCGGAAGGCCCTGCAAGCGAGGGACTCCCGAATGATATAAAATGCTGATAAAGTGCTAACTGAAAACTCTTTGACCGTATTTCTACAATCCCTGAGATTTCAGATATTCAGCCATTTCTGACTGTCCGGAATGTTCGGCCCAAAGTGAAGGAGTGTATATTAATTTACTTTTTTTTGTATATAAAAATTGGTAAGCGGGAGGTTTGGAACCATAGGATTTATCGAATTTTTGTCCGGGTAAAGCTTTGATAACAAAATCCTCCCATTCCAACGGTGATTCTGCTAACAACTTCACCAAATCCATGTCATTGATTATTATGGCAAGATACATGACCGAAACTCCCGTAAGCTGGATGATCATGCCTTTTTCGGTGATCATTTTTCCCGAAAAAGCCGGATTTGCTATGTCAGGCTGCTGAAGAATCCATTTAGCAATACTTTATAGCCCTTTATGCAGGCATACATCAAAGGAGTTAGTTCACCTTCAATTGCAAAAAGTGGAAGTTCAGGCAGAATGGGAAGATATGTTTCATTGTAATCTGCACCATATTCCAGAAGACTCAGCATGATTTCCTGGTGACCAACATTCATGGCGATAAAAATCGGCGGTTCTCCGGATTTTTTCTTATCGTATAAATTCGTACCGCGCTTATTGATGTCAAGCCCAGCCGCAACTAAAACATTTACCATTTCAATCGGTGGTTCGTTCAAATTTTCGCTGGGATTAAAATACCATTCGGGAACAGTGAGACCATAACCTTTCAATATGTTTCCATAGGCTGTCATGGCTGCTTTTCTTTCAATCTGAGGTAAGCCATAGCTGGCATATACGCCTAACAGGTTGGCATAATTACTGGTGGTTGTTTTTATGTCTGCGCCTTTGCTGAGCAGCAATTCTGCTGCATCTGGGCAATTTGTCATTTGAACTACTTTCAAAAGAGCAGATTCGTTTATACCAGGTAGATTGGGATCTGCACCATTTTCCAGGAGTAACTTCATTACATCGAGAGAGGCAACAGAAGATGCTGAAACCAAAGCCGGATAATTACCTCCATTTGGATCGCAGCCTTTTTCCAATAAATACCGGGTGATTTCCGGATAAAAGAAAGCATGGGCCAAGGCATTCTGTCCACTGGCTGGATTCAGGGCTTTTACGTCAGCTCCACTTTCAACAGCTTCTTTTACACCAGCCAGATCACCTTGAAGGCAGGCGGTAAATAAGTCATCCTGAGGTTTTGCGATCAATGTACATAACACCGACAAGGCAATTACAAAAACAAAAAATTTTTTTTCCATTTCTCTCTCCTTTGTTTCGACTAATATTTCTACTGGATTAAAAACGTCAATCAACAAATTTTCTTTGACAATTTAATTCAATGTTTAAATTATCCGCTTCGATATATCTTATTGATTTATAAGGAAATATATGAGTGCATTGATAAATCTGGATGAAGTCCGCAAAGAGTATAGACTTGGTAAAATCACTGTTCCCGCATTGAACGGGATCAATCTGCAGATCTTTAAAGGTGAGTTTGTGGCGATCATGGGTCCTTCCGGTTCCGGCAAATCCACCCTGATGCATATTATGGGCTGCCTTGATACTGCCACCAGCGGACAATACATCCTTAACAATGAAAAGGTCAGCAGCATGAAAAAAAACAAACTGGCCAGCATCAGGAACAAACAGATCGGCTTCGTTTTCCAGACTTTTAACCTGCTGCCGCATCTCAATATCCAGAAAAACGTCGAGCTTCCTCTGATGTACTCCGGGATCAATAGAAGCGACCGGATAAAAAAAGCACGAAAAGTACTCGTCGAAGTCGGTTTGGGAGACAGGCTTAAACATAAACCTTCAGAACTCTCTGGCGGACAGCGTCAGCGCGTTGCCATTGCCCGGGCTATCGTCAATGACCCTGCCATAATCCTGGCTGACGAACCTACCGGTAATCTGGATACAACTTCCGGAAGCGATATTCTTTCCATCTTTTCCGAACTCCACGGCAAAGGTAATACGATCATTATCGTAACCCATGATAATGCTGTCGCCAACCGTTCTAACCGCATTATCAGGATCGTGGACGGCTTGATCGAAAATGGCAATCTCACTTAAAGAAAGTATCATCGTTGGTTTTTCCGATTTCTGGTCAAGAAAGATCAGAAGTCTGGTTACGGTGATCGGGATAGTTCTGGGCACAATGTCTATCATTGTAGTTCTGGCACTCGTCAACGGAATCAACAAAAAATCTCTGGAATGGATGATGGAACGTGGCGGACTGGCTAAGATAACCGTTAACAGAGATTGGTCTTACGATAATAAAACCAATGAAAAAACATATTTTCTGCTCAAAGAGATCAATTTGATCCGTTCTCTGATCCCGGAAGCCGAATATTTTAATCCTCAGAAGCGCCAGTATCTGAGACTTAGTTATGGCGACCAGCAATACAGAACGAACGTCAGTGGTGTCCTTCCTGATTTTGAACATATCGAAGAATGGCCGGTGGAAGAAGGACGGTTCATCAGAGAGTTTGATGTCAATCAATCCAATGATGTGATCTGTATCGGCACGGATGTCCGGGACGAACTGTTCGGCAACAAAGATCCAATCGGAGAGTTCATTACGGTACATAATCGCCGTCTGCAGGTTATCGGAGTGATGAAATACCGTTATCTGAAGAACAGCGGTAATATTGGCAACGAAAACGCCCTTTCCTATCTGAACAGACAGAATTTCATCCCGTTAACCACAATGATCCACAAAATAGTAAATGAAGATGTGATCTCTAATCTAACTGTGAAAGCATCCTCTGTGGAAGCTGCGCCTGAACTGAAACGAAAACTGGAAGCTGTCATTCTCAATCTTCGTCATGGTAAACCTGTTTTCCAGATAGAATCGGCACAGGAAGCGGCTGAAGAGATGGCAGAAAATGCCAGGAAATTCCAGACGATCTTTTTTCTGATCAGTACGATCTCTCTGTTTGTCGGCGGGATCGTAATCGCCAATATCATGCTGGCTACCATCCAGGAAAGAACCAGGGAAATCGGCATCAGAATTACTGTCGGTGCCCGTCGAATCGATATTTTCCTCCAGTTCCTTGTCCAGACTGTTCTGGTCACTTCCATTGGTGGAATAATCGGGATAGTACTTGGACTGTCAATTCTAAATATGGTTAGTAAATTCATGGACATGGAACTGATCGCCGGCGTCGGTATGATCTTTGTTGCTCTGTTTGTCTCTGCCGGTGTGGGCTTTCTGGCAGGAATCATCCCGGCAATAATGGCCAGTAAATTAAATCCTGTTGAGGCACTTAGATATGAGTAAAAAAATCATTAAATTTATCAAAGATTTTGTCTTTAAATTTCAGCAAGAAGGAATTTTCAAGGAATCAGCAGCACTTACGTTCGTTACATTGCTGGGATTTGTTCCATTTATGATCTTCATCTTCTTTCTGCTGCCCGAACTACCTTTCCTCAAGATCCAGAATCAATTTAAGGATCTGTTGATCTCGATCTTTCTTCCCAGTTCAGCCGAACAGATCTCCGCATATATAACCCAGATCATCAACAAAAAGATTTCATTCAATCTTTTTAACTTCGTGATCCTGATCATCACTTCATTCTCACTGTTCAAGATAATTAATGATTCTTTTGATAACATCCTGAACGTTCATGAACTGCGTAAACAGGATTTTCTGACGAATTTTGTCAAATTTCTAGGTATGACAATTTTCGGCGGTCTGCTGATCCTGATCCTGCTCTCTGCCACTTCTATCCCGCTGGTCACTAAATTCGTCAGTTT
>JAFGMF010000171.1 GCA_016927675.1 Candidatus Cloacimonadota bacterium | reverse complement strand
GGAAAATGTGGAGAAATATTTACAGGGTAAACAGATCAGAAAATTTCTGATTATCCCTGATAAACTGGTTAGTATTGTTACTGATTAGTTGTATATAATAATATATATTCCTTTTAGAAGGTGCGAATGATCATTCGCACCTTCTTCGAAATCCTCGTATAAATCTACATTCTCCTGCCTCACCCCGACTGTTCCTTCTCCTCTGGGGAAGGTGGCTGAACGCAGTGAAGACGGATGGGGCATATGTCAGAAATAACTGAAATTGTTAGAAATTTAAGAAAAAATTCTACTCCAGCAGAGAAAATTTTTTGGAATCAACTTCGGAACCATAAATTTATGGGACTGAAATTTAAAAGACAAGAACCGATTATTTTTGATTATGATAATGAAAAGCGTTTTTTTGTAGCAGACTTTTTGTGCCCAGAACAAAAAGTAGTAATTGAACTTGATGGTAAAATACATGATTATCATAAAGGGCATGATAAAATTAGAGATGAGATTTTGAAAACTTTAGGATATTACATTGTTAGAATTGCAAATGATGAAGTTTTGAATAATGTAAATATCGTTTTGATGAAATTGAAAAGAATATTTGATGGATTAAAAGAATGATGAAAGAAAATATCGCCTCTCCCCGACCCTCTCCATCAGTCTTCTCCGGCAGCTGCCGGATACGACCCGACAGTCAAGCCGAGAGGGAGAAAACTGTTCCTTCTCCTCTGGGGAAGGTGGCTGAACGCAGTGAAGACGGATGGGGCATAAAGATGGATGGTACGAGAATGAAAATAAGTTGCCGCCTCACACCCCAGTGAAATAGCCAACAAGTTGGATTTCACTGCGGGATAAGGCTCTGTCGTCTCTGCCAGGATCATTCGAATCTTATGGGCTATAACAATACTTCCGGATTAACTTTAAAATTTATTTTAAAAGCCGTTTGTGGTTCTGTCTCTAATTCTATCTTGCCATGAAGCTGTTCGGTTAAAGCATTCACCAGTTGCAATCCCAGTGATTTCGATTCCTTGAAGTTAAGATCATCCGGGAAAGGCAGTCCGTCATTTGAAACGGTAAGCTGATAATAGTCGTTTGTAACAGCCAAACTGATCAGAATAACTCCTTTCCGTCCGAGCGGAAAACCATGTTTAAGAGCGTTGGAGACAAGTTCGTTCACCATTAATCCGCAGGGAATTGCCTTGTTGATATCCAGATAAACATCTCTGACCTCTACCTGGAGTTTAACATTATTGGGATTGATCGAGAATGAACTGAACAGAAAAGTAGTCAGACTGCGGATATAGTTGGCGAAATCTATTTTCTCCAGATTCTCGGACAGGTATAGTTTTTCATGGATGAGCGACATGGATCTGACTCTGTTCTGGCTTTCTCTGAGCATATCGATAGCCTTTTGATCTGAAGTATGCTGTGATTGCAATTTGAGTAGACTTGAAATCACCTGCATATTATTTTTTACCCTGTGATATACTTCTTTAAGCAGGATATCTTTTTCCCGGAGAGAAGATTTTATCTTTCCTTCCGAGATTTTCCTCTGAGTAATATCCTCTGTGATGATCACTACTTTATCAACTTCTCCGTTAACATCCTGGATAGCGTAGAAATACTGGGATATCCACTTCTCCGCTTCATCCTTCGTCTTTCCTTTAAGTTTGATTTCGGGGACGAAGACCTCTCCCCCGTTTTTATAAATATTTTCTACTTCTTGTCTGTAGGTTCCAAGATAATCATCTCTTTCATCAAACTTCAATTTTTCTCTTTTGCGAAAATCCTCATAGAGTTCTTCTTTGTTTTTCGACCAGATTTTCCGCCAAGCTTCATTGGCGATGATCAGTGTACCGTGTTTATCTCTGGCAGAAATACCCAGTGGCGAGCTGTCAATAATGGCGCGATTGAATTGTTCACTTGTTTTCAGAGCATTTTCAGCCCGTTTTTTGGTAATGGCCATAGCGATCTGGTCAGAGACGAATTCCAGGATGTCAAGATCATCTCTGCTGTAGACATCTGATCTTTTATAACTTTGAACTGCCATCGCCCCGATTACTTCATTTCCGATCTTGAGAGGTACGCCCAGCCAGATCTTGCTCTTCCAATTAGCCGCAGGGATAATACCTTTTTCGATCAGCTTTTTTCTCTTCTCTACGGTAAGGTACAACGATCTGCCGGTTTTAATGACATGGGCGGTGATCCCATTCCCCATTTGCTGAGGTTCAGGAACCTGTGTTCTTAGCTCATCAATATAATAGGGAGAAGAGACGATATTGGTCTCTTTTTCATACAAAGCTATGTAGAAGTTAGTTACATCAATCACTTTACCCAGTTGAGTATGAATTATTCGATAAACATCCGGCAGTTCTTCATTAGTATTAAGAACATTTGCAATCTCAAAAATAACTTCCCGGATCATATCAGAACGTTTCCGATCTGAGATATCCTTGATTATCCCATCGAGATAAATCCAGGAACCGTTTTCAAAAACAGCTCTGACATTGAAAGATCCCCAGAAGACAGAACCATCCTTCCTCTTAAGTCTGATCTCCAGATCTTCAACAACACGTTCTGATTCGAGTATTCTCATCAGATTCTGTCGTTCCTCTGCTGAAGCAAACAGCTCGGAAGCGGAAAGCTGCAACAGCTCGCTTTCAGACTTATAGCCGAACATTTTCAGCAAGGCTGAATTGATCGAAACAAGGCGATCATCCGGAGTAGAACGGAATATTCCGATCGGCACATTATTCTGAAGTGAACGATATCTTTTTTCGCTTTTGATGAGCTCTTCCTCGGTTTTCTTACGATCAGTGATATCGTTCGCCGTCCCGAGGATAAAAGGTTTACCATTAATAATTGTCCGTCCGTTTGAAATCTCCAGCCATTTTTCTTCGCCGGATCCCGTGACAATTTTAAATTCGTAATTACTTACTGGATTTCCACCTTTCAATCTATCAAAACCCCTGTTTTTTACAACCTTTTTAAATTCAGGAGAGATCAGATCAAAAAATTTCATGTCATACATTTCTTTTTCGGAATAGCCACATATCTTTAGTGCCATAAGATTTGCATAATGGAAATAACCGTCCTCTCCAATTGTATAGATCGCAGTTTTGATATTTTCCGCCAGCGTTCTGAATTTTAGTTCGCTTTCAAAGAGCTTTTTCTCGGTAATTTTCCTGATCTCGTTTTCTTTTCTCTTCTCCTGATACAGATAATACAATAATACGATTATCAATAACACAAACGAAATGGCAATGATCAGGAAATTACGGACGAAATTGTGGTGCTCTCTCTCTGTCTTGAGGATCTGGATCTCTTTTTCTTTTTTCTGGGTCTCATAACGGGTTTGCAGACTGAGGATCTGGTTGATACTGGTAGAGATCAGGCTGTCTTTCAGTGCTTCATATCTGCGGAAATACTGCAGAGCATCACGATACGACCCTTCAATATAGTTCAAGTCTGACAGGATCTTAAAACTTTCCAGCAGAAGATCATTGGCATAGATCTCCCGGGCAACCTGCAAACCGCGATTTACATAATCAAAAGATTTCTTGTAATCACCCAGATGATAGTAGAGTTCAGCAAGATTGTTTGAAGTATTACTGATTGCCCACCAGTCATTTTCCTGCTCGGAGATGGCAAGAGCCTGAAGATAATTAGATTCAGTCAGATCATAATCGCCTAATTCAAAATATACAATGGCAATATTGTTGTAACTTGTGGCAATCGTATTGGGATCGTTATTCTCAAAGCCGATCTTGAGTGCTTTGTGATAATATTCCAGCGCACGATCATATTCCTTCCTGGTACTGTAAATATTACCTATGTTGTTATATGATAGTGAAACACCTTTATTTAATCCTAATTCTTTATCTATCTCCATAGATCTGATATAATAATCCAGAGCTCGATCATAATCTTCAAGATTATTATAGATATTCCCGATGTTGTTCAAGGATGTGGAAATTCCAATTTGATCGGAGATTTCTTCAAATAATTTCAAGGATTCAAGATAATATTCCAATGCCTGTCCGTAATCATTCAGCAATTCAAAATTAATGCCAATCAAATTATAACATTCTGCTATTTCATATTTATTATCGATATTTTCAAAAAAATCCAGAGCAGCGAAATAATAGATTTGTGCTTTTTTCAAATCCCCTGTCTGCTCTGCTATTGATGCAAGCTTTTTAAATATCTCTCCGGTATATTGCAGATCTTTTTTACCTTTCAGAAGATCAAGCGAAGTAAGATAAAGTTCTTCTCCTGCAGATAAATCCTCGGTCCGAACAGCTTCTCTGGCAGATAGCAAGTAAAGCTTCAGTTCTGTTTCCCAGTTACCGTACTGTTCATTCAGATTAGCAAGTGTATCAAGTAATGAAGGTACTCTTTCGGGAGAAATATTGAAAAGGCTGTCTGTCAGTTCCAGTAACAGATTCAGTTTTTCTTTTCCGGAAGCTTTATCTACACTTTCTTCAAGTGCACTGATACTGGCAGGTAACACCTGATAAATTAAACAGGTTAATAAGCAAACAAACACTACTCTTCGCAATTTATCCCCCTATGGGTTTTAAAGCTGTAAAAAATGATTTTACTCGAATTAAGTCAATTCTTTCAATATTTTTTTTGCCGTAATCATGCCAATGCCTTTTACTCTGATCAGATCTTCCGGTTTTGCCTTTTTCAGATTGGCTACTGAGCTAAATTCTTTTAACAGAAGAAATCTCACCTCTTCTCCTATCCCTTTGATGCCGTCCAGCTCAGTTGTCAATGTCCGGCTCTTTCTTTTCTGACGATGGTAACTTATGGCAAAGCGATGCGCTTCATCTCTGATACTGATAAGCAATCGCAGAGCTGATGATGATCTGGGCAGTATTATCGGATCAGGATTGCCCGGCAGATATATTTCTTCCAGTCGCTTGGCCAGTGATATCAGTTCAAATCCGCTTTCTGCTGATGTTTTCAGAACCTGCATTGCCGCATTAAGCTGACCTTTCCCTCCGTCAATAACGATCAGATCAGGTTTCTCGATCTCGGAAAGATGCTTGAGAAATCGGGTTATCACTTCTGCCATGGCAGCAAAATCATCTTGCACACTCAAAGTGCGGATCTGATATCGCCGATAGAATTTTTTCTTGGGTTTTCCATTCTCAAAATATACCTGTGAAGCCACCGTATCTGATCCCTGAATATTAGAGATATCAAAACAGATCATTTTACGGGGAAGACAACGCAAATTCAGCTTATCTTTAAGCTCTTTTACCGGAAAGATCGAGCGATTGGTTTTTCTTAAATGTTTCAGCTTATCTTCTTCCAGAAAATTGACCGCATTTTCTCTGGCTATCATGATCAAAGCTTTGTACTGACCTCTTTGAGGAACCACAAATAATTTTGTCATTTTATCCGGAAGCAAGTCCGAATCGTCTACAGTTTCTTCAAGGATAATCTCGCTTGGCAGATTATCCAGCTTCTCCGCATAATATTGTTTAACAAATGCCGTCAGGATCTCCTTGTGCTCACTTTGATCAGTCTGGTTCAACAGATAGATCTCTTTATTGATCAGCTTTCCGGCAAGAACTTTGAGTACGGCAACGGCAGCACGTTTATCTTCTGTATAAACAGAAAGTACATCCCTGTCTTTCAGGTCAGCAAAAAAAATGTTTTTTGTTCTGTTCAATTTCTGAAGATAAAGGATCTTGTCCCGCAGAGCTGCTGCTTTCTCATATTTCAATTCCCTGGAATTAGCTTCCATCTCCGATTTTAAATCGTCAATCACTTCCTGATTTCTTCCTTTGAGGAATTTGACCACATTATTTACTATTTTCTGATAATCCTCACAGGAAATGTATCCAACGCAGGGAGCCATACATTTGCCCAGTTGATAATTCATACACGACTGCTGATATTGAGGATCTCCGCAATGGATGATTCTTTTGCAACTGCGTAAGGGAAAGATCCATTCCAGCATACGCAATATTTTTCTGATCGATCTGGCGTCGGTGTAAGGACCGAAATACCTTGCCCCGTCCGGCGTTATCTCACGAGTAATAAATATCCTGGGAAAATCTTCTTTCATGGTAAGTTTGAGAAATGGATAACGTTTGTCATCCTTTAGCATGATATTATACTTGGGACGATGCTTTTTGATCAAGGTATTTTCCAGGATAAGAGCCTGTTCTTCACTGGATGTGATTATGTAGTCAAAATCGAATATATGTTTGACCAGTTCCCTGGTTTTCCTGTCCCCCGCTTTGCCACTGAAATAAGATCTAACCCTGTTTTTTAGTGATTTTGCTTTGCCGACATAGATGATTTTATCATTGACTGATTTCATCAGATAAATTCCGGATTTATCCGGTAAAAGGCTAAGTTTGCTTGTTATTTCTGGAGATTTCTTTTCCATAATCTCTGCAGAATCATGTCACCATAACTTATCCTGAGCACTCTGACACCAGCCAGCATGATCAGGGAAGAAATCAGGAACATGATGATTAGTTTTAAAAATACGATCATTATGTTTGCTGAAGGGATCAAAAAATTAAGGAAAGTTGCCAGAGCAAGGATCATAATTGCCAGAAAACTGATTTTTAATAAATCTGAGAAAGTCTCAGGGAAAACCAGAGCAGGTATTTTACGCTTTAGCTTCCATCTGAGATAGAAATAATGAATCATTGAAGACAGCGATGTTGCCAGGGCAAGACCGGCATGTGCCATATATTTCATCAGGATAATGTTCAACATGATATTAAGTGCAACAATGAAGGCTGATATCTTCACCGGAGTGCTGGTATTGCCAAACGCATAGAAAAGTGGTATCAACAGTCGAGTTAACCCGAAAAAGATCAGTCCCAGTGAATAGAATAACAAAGCACTGTACGTCATATCCAGTGAATTAAGATCGAAAGCACCCCGGAGAAAGATGAGACGGATGATATCTCTGCCGGCAGCAACCAGAAATGCTGTTATGGGAAGCATAATCAGGCTTAGACTGATGATCGAAAATCGTAATTTTTCTGACAGCTCATTCCAATTATTTTCGGAAATAAAACGGGAAAACAGTGGTAATACTGCCACTCCGGCAGATACTCCGAAAATACCCAGAGGAAGCTGCATCAGTCTATTGCCATAACTCAAGGCAGCTATGCTTCCGGTTGCCAACAGTGAGGCGAGAATCAGATCAACTGCCAGATTGATCTGCCTGATGGCGATCCCGATCACACCGGGCAGGAAACGAGTCCAGACCGCTCGCAGAGCTTCGCCTTTTAAGGTGAATCGCAGCCGTATCTTGTACCCGATCTTCTTAAGCAGAGGAAAGTTCACAATCGTCTGTAAAATTCCGCCCAGAATTACACCTGCTGACCAGACAGTTATCTGCAATTCAATTGTGCTTCGAGGATCGATCAGAACATAGATCCCCAGACACATGATCATTGCAAGATTCAGAAACGCCGAAGATAATCCGGGAACAAAGAAGAAGTCGTGGGAGTTGAGGATCGAAATCAGAGTAGACGATAAACCTATTAGAAACAGATAAGGAAACAGAAGCCTGGTAAGTTTAACAGCCAGATCCGTTGCAGTCTGATCAAATCCGGGAGCAAGGAAACGCACCAGCAGAGGAGCTGTTAATATCCCAAGCAGACAGAGCAG
>JAFGMF010000026.1 GCA_016927675.1 Candidatus Cloacimonadota bacterium | reverse complement strand
TTAGAATTTTATCTTCGAACATTCTGGCGACCGAATCTGTCTGATTAATATTCGATCCTACAGGAAGTGATATCTGAATTCCGAGATAATCATCACTGGGAAAAGTCCAGACAAAGCCCTTTTCTATTTTATTGATAAAAGTCCAGACGGTTACAGCAAGCAGGAAGACAATAATCAGGGTCCAGATCCAGCGAAATCTAAGTAGAAATTTCAGTATTTTCTGGTAAAATGTCAATTCGGGATCGTAATGAGATATTTTCACGGGCGTTATCTGATCAGGTCGGGAAGTAAAAATTTTCAGTGCAGCCAGTGGGATAAAGGTAAATGAGACGAAAAGAGAGGAAATCAGAGAGAGGATCATGGCATAAACAAAGGGCAGGTAAAAGGTTTTCAGATCTCCATGCAGGTATAAAAAAGGTGCAAAGACGATCACCGTTGTCAAGGTTGACGCCGAGATTGGCAGAGCAACTTCGCGCACACCTTGAAGGGCGGCACTGAAAGCCGGGATACCCTTCTGCAGGTAACGGTAGATATTTTCAAAAACAACTATCGAATTATCCACCATCATCCCGAAACCGAGAGCAAGACCCGCCAGAGAGAGCATATTAAGTCCGATCTTCAGATAGAACATCAGTATCAGGGTCAGAGCACTGGAAAAAAATATCGTCAGGATTATCAGAGCCGTTGAAGATATTTCCCTGAGAAAAAGCAGCAGCACAATAAAAATGATCACCAGGGAAAAGATACCTCTCTGCATCAGGATATTCAGATCAGAAGTTATTTCCCGAGCTTCATCTTCAAGAATTATCAGCTCCAGATCAGCTGACAGATTCTGCTTTTGTTCATTGACAATGTTCTTGATTTGACGTGCCAATCTGATCGCATTGGCATCGGGCTCTTTCTGAATAGTCATCACTAGTTGAGGAGAGCCATTATACCTTAACAATTGGAAAGGTTCTTTAAAAACCTGCTCAAATCTGGCTATCTCTCCCAGGGTGACAGGAAGCTTCTGGGCATTGATAAGCTGCAGTTTCTGTAATTCTGCCAATTCCCGGTAATGATCTTCGATGATCAGGATCTTGGACAATCCATCATCATCAAGACCTGTTAAGGAAACTCTTTTACCGTGTTCGCGGATTTTTTCCTCGACCTGAGCAGGGGTAATACCGGTGATTTCCGGAGGGTCAATAATCACTTTGATTATTTTATCTCGATAACCTGTGATCTCGAAAGCGGAAACACCTTCCAGAGCTGAAATCCTGAACTTGAAATTTTTTTCCAGGATCTTATTCAATTCTTCCGTCTGATAATCGCCGGAAAGACCGTATTGGAGAAATTCCGTTTCCCGGAATTCCCGGGGCAGATAAGGTTGGATCAAGGGATTGACCTCGTCAGGTAGAATATCTTTCAGAAGCTGAAGTTTCTCATTTAATTCAAATCTGGCAAATTCCATATCGGTATTTCGGGTAAATTCAAGGTTCACGACCGACCTTTCCCTTGACGAAGTTGATTTGATATTGACTATTCCTGGAATCGTACCTCCAACAGCCTCGATCTGAGCTGTGATATTGGCTTCGACTTCTTCCGGAGAAGCATCACGCCATAAAGAAACTATTGTCAATCGAGGATAACTGAGATCAGGCAACAGGGAAAGCGGAATATGATTAACTGCATATACTGAGATCAATATGATCGCCAGATAAATCATTGTCATTGAAACAGGTTTTTTTAATGCCAGCTCTGTAAGTTTCAATTTTGTGCCAGAGTTAAAATCAATTATTTTCTTATCAGATAATGGTTCAAATAAAAGTCTTCGTATTCATTGCTTTTTATTTCCAACAACTCACCCGAATAAATTCTGCAGATACCTGAATCCGGAGTTGGGAAACGACACAAAGCAATGAGTTCACCTTGCTCGGAATAGATGTCGAACAGATCACCTTCGTTATCCTGAGTCTGCACCCAGAGATTCCCTTCAGGACCGATCAGAAGTTCATTTATGGCATATTTGTAATCGTATCCCGTAATCTGAAAATTCATCTCAACACCAGTACCTTTAAACTGTCTGGTAATATCTTCCATCATGTTTTCCAGTTCTTCAACCTCGGCTTCGGTTTTCTTGATCTTTTTATACTTCTTCGTAATCGAGTTTTTAAGCTCTCCCTGCAGATTATAAATATTGATCGAATAATTATCATGACTCAGGGCGCTGACATAGATGTTCTGATCAAGACAGGCAAACAGGGGAATTCCCGACGAAGAGACATTCATCATCAAAGGATTGAAAGAATCAGTGTAAATAACCAGCTCTTCTTCATCCAAGATCAACTTCAAAGTCGGTTTAGTGAGGATAGATCCCTTATCCTGATCGATCTCGATCCCAAAAAAATAATAAAGCATAGCATCGGCAAAATAGGTTTTAGACATCGGAACATCCATACCAGGGAATAATTCATCCATAATGTAATTACCACTGTAATCGTAATATGAAGTTCTACGGTTCATCTGATCTACGATCCCGATACGCTGATATTTAGTGTCATCATACACCGTCTGAGGCATGGAAAACTCTCCGGGACCCTGTCCTGCTTTATCCAGAACGGTGAACAATGTTCCGTCTAAATTGAGATACCAGACCATTTTTGCTTGGATGCTGGCAAACATGATCTTATTATCGGTTATGATATATTCATGGAGATCACTTATTTCTTCCGATAATTGATAAGAATCTTTTAACTCAAGCTGCCATACCTGCAGGTCAGTATTCACTTTGTCTGCCGCAGGTATTGATAATCCGAATCCAATACAAAATACAATAATCACTGCCAGTTTTCTCATCTCTTCCAACTCCTTAAATTATTTGGATAATAGTATTTATCTGATAAACTTAATAAAATTAATGTAACATACATGTTTGAGACAAACATGGCTGTTTCATGTGATTAAAAAACCATGTCACACTGCCTGTCCCGTCGTAGTTTCGAAAACCTTCGGAACGAAGTCGGAAGTAGGATAAGGCAACTGCCGGAGGCGTATCGAAGTGTCGAATTATTATTCTTGTCTTATCCTTCGATACGTTCAGCTGATGCTGAACTACTCAGGATGACATTTTCATTATCAATCATCCTCCTGAGTACTTTCCTAAAACAGGGCTGTATTATATGATTAAAACCCCTCTGTCCTCCTGCGTCGGACAT
>JAFGMF010000025.1 GCA_016927675.1 Candidatus Cloacimonadota bacterium | reverse complement strand
TGGCTTGATTTCGTTGAGTACTGGTTCACCATTGTTCATTGTAAAGATTATTGCGATAGCAGAAACGATCAGGAAAGGAATGAGTCTGGTTAATGCAGAAAGAAAACTCTCCTTCCTGATATGTCTGGAAATAAAAATCAGAAACAGTGGCAGGATCACAGCCAGAGGTTTACTTAACAAAGCTGCTCCGAAACAAAGAAAAGCAGAAAGATAATAAATCAGATTTGCTCTTCGGCATTGCAGATAAAGCAGATAAAGATAAACTGAAAGAAAACTCCAGAATCCGCAAAATACGGTTCGGAAAGCGGAAGTCCAACAGACAGCTTCTACCTGCAGAGGATGGAAACAAAATATTATAATGCCAAAGAATACGCCAGTTCTGCTCAATTTCAATCTGAGCAGGATCAGATAAATCAGAATTGTGTTAACCAGGTGGAAAATTATATTCAATTGATGAAAGATTCCCGGTCTCAATACCCCATATTCATTCAAACTGAAATTTTTAGCCAGAGCCCAGATAGAATAAGTGAGTGGAGCATAAAGCAATTTTGGATGAGGCAGCCAGTATTTTTCTAATCCCTGCTCAGCGATATCAGTATCATAGGCGTTTTTTACAATATGAACTTCATCATCCCAGACAAAGTCATACTTAGCAGCAGGTGAATATATCAGCACACCCATGAATATGACAATAAGAACGGGAAGCGTGAACTTCATTGTAGTTATCAGACTATTCATTTCTACCTTTTCAAAAAAAATCCCCTTCCTGGAGAAGGGGATCAAATTTTTGCCTGCCGGAAAATGTAACAGATAACTGGCAGGCAATTTATGTTATTTGTCGGCTAATTCTTTGTACATCTGATATCGCTGCAGAGCATACTTATCAAATTCGCTTCTGAAGTTATCAACTTTATCCGGGAAGGTTCGTTCCAGAATGGTATAACGTCTTTCACCCTTGAGGAAATCTCCAACTGGCAGAGAGGGTTCGCGGGAATCCAGAATAAGTGGATTTTTACCTTCCTTTTTAAGATCAGGATTATATCTGTACAACAGCCAGTATCCTGTATCGACGGCTTTTTTCTCTTCTTTCTGGGTATAAGCCATGTCGATCCCATGATTGATGCAGGGAGCATAAGCAATGATAATTGAAGGACCGTTATAAGCTTCTGCTTCTCTGATCGCTTTCAGGGCTTGTACCTTATTGGCTCCCATGGCAATCGAGGCTACATAGATATAACCATATGTCATCATCATCATTCCCAGATCTTTCTTGATCGTCTGCTTACCGGATTCGGCAAATTTGGCAACAGAACCTAATGGAGTTGATTTGGATGCCTGACCACCGGTATTGGAATAAACTTCAGTATCAAGAACCAGGATATTCATGTTTCTTCCTGATGCCATCACATGATCTACTCCGCCATAGCCGATATCGTAAGCCCAGCCGTCTCCACCAAAAGCCCAGACGGATTTATCGACAAAATAGCTTTGTAATTCAGTTATTTTTTTAAGGATAGCAGCTTTTTCTCCTGAAGCTTGTTTGAGTGCTGAAGGAAGAAGTTCCTGTATTTTTCTGGCTCGAAGTTTAGCAGTCTCATCTATGCTGCTCCAGTTTTCAAGTGCTTGTTGAAGAAGATTGGTTAAATCTGTGGATGATTCCATTTTTAGCAGCAGTTCCAGATTATTTTTCAGTTGATTCCTGTTTGCCGTAACAGCCAGGCGCATGCCGAATCCATATTCAGCATTGTCTTCAAACAGGGAATTTGCCCAGGTAGGACCATGACCGGATTGATTCTTGCAATAAGGAATGGTAGGAAATGTTCCGCCCCAGATGGAAGAGCAACCGGTGGCATTGGCGATTATCATTCTATCTCCAAAAAGCTGTGTGATCAGTTTCACATATGGTGTTTCGCCGCAACCGGCACAGGCTCCGGAGAATTCCAGCAGAGGTTGCTTGAATTGACTGCCTTTAACCGTAGCCTCACTGTTTGAGCCAAGGATATCATTTGGAAGGGCATCGAAGAAAAGGGCATTTTCAGATTCGCCTTGCTCACGTTCCTCACCGATCGGGTTCATCACTAGAGCTTCCTTAGGACATTCCAGAACGCAATTCTGGCAGCCTTGACAGTCTTCTACATATACCTGCATGGTATACATGAATTCATCTTTATCTTTACCCGATGCAGCAATCGTGCGGAAGGTTTCGGGTGCTTTTTCCAGATCTTCCTTTCTGATCAGTTTGGGTCTGATAGCGGCATGAGGGCAGATCAACGAGCATTGATTACATTGAATACATTTTTCCGGGATCCAGTGAGGTACAAAGGGTGCAACGCCACGTTTTTCCAGCCTTGTTGTTCCGGAAGGAACATAACCATCATAAGGCATTGCAGATACCGGGATATCGTCTCCTTTTTCACGCATGATCTTTTCTATCACTCTTTGGGTAAATTCATCGGCATCATCCGGGATTAATTTGGTGATCTCGGCATGTTGATTGGGAATCTCTTTAGGAACAGGAATTTCTTTCAGAGCTTCATTAGTTCTGTCAATAGCCTTCCAGTTCATCTCCACGATTTCCTGGCCCTTTTTGCCATAGGCTTTCTGGGTTGCATTCTTGATCATCTTGATCGCTTCTTCTCTTTCCAAAACTCCGGATATCAGGAAGAACGCTGTCTGCATAACAGTATTTATTCTGTTTCCCAATCCTATTTCGTTGGCTATCTTTAAAGCATTGATATTGTAAAGTTTGATCTTTTTCTCAATGATCGTTTTCTGCTCTTTTATGGTAAGATTTTTAAAAACCTGGTCAGTTTCCCAGATTGAGTTCAACAGAAAAACGCTGTTTTCTTTTATCCCTTCCAGGATATCATAACGACCGATAAAAGCTTGATTATGACAACCGATAAAATCAGCATGAATAACAAGATAAGGTGATTGAATCGGTTTTTTCCCGAAACGCAGGTGAGATCGGGTGATCCCTCCTGATTTTTTTGAGTCATACTGAAAATAACCCTGAGCATACATGTCAGTATTATCACCAATTATCTTGATCGAATTCTTGTTTGCTCCAACGGTACCGTCCGAACCAAGACCCCAGAATTTACAACTGAT
>JAFGMF010000024.1 GCA_016927675.1 Candidatus Cloacimonadota bacterium | reverse complement strand
TTCCTGACGACTTATTTCTCCGGAGAGAATTGACCCGTTCACGATTGTACCGAATCCCGGCTGACTGAAAATCCTGTCAATATACATACGAAAATGTCCCCGGGATTTCCTTTCTGGTGTATCGGCTGTCAAATTACTGATTGCTTCGATTAATTGAGCTACGCCGACGTTATTCATAATTGATACCGGAATAACTGGACAATCTTGCAGAAAACTGTTCCTGGTGAACTCTGCAATTTCTTCTTTTGCCAAATCCTGCAGATCCTCATCAACCAGATCAATTTTGGTCAAAGCGATCAGACCTTGCTTTATTTCAAGTTGATCCATTATCAGAAGATGCTCTCTGGTTTGAGGCATAATCCCTTCATCAGCGGCAATAACCATCAGGACAAGATCCAATCCGCAAGCTCCCGAAACCATCGTCTTGATAAAATCGGCATGGCCAGGAACATCCACGATACCGATAGAATTACCATCAGGCAAATTAAGATGAGTAAATCCGAGATTGATTGTTATTCCTCTCTGTTTCTCTTCCTTGTGTGTATCACAATCGAAACCCGTAAGCGCTCTAATCAGAGAGGTCTTACCATGATCAACATGACCTGCTGTGCCCATAATCAGATGCTTTTCCAGCATATATGCTCCTATTCATTTATTTAGAATATTCAGATTTTGTTTTATTTCAGGAATTTACTTTTTCCCGTCAAGATTTGTCTGATACAATCAATATGAAAAATGAAAAAAAGCTTTACAGTAATTCTCAATTTAATGAAATTTGGCGTGTTCCAGAGAGGATGGAACTGGTGTTTCGACCGGTCTTCAAAACCGGTAATAGGCAGTTAACCCTGTCTACGGCAGGTTCGATTCCTGCCCTCTCGGCCAATATTAAAAACCGCCGATCATCAAGATCGGCGGTTCTCTTTCTTATTTTGCCAGCACCATTTTCCTGGTTAAGGATTTTCCCGCTACCTGCAAGCGATACAGATAGATGCCCGAACTTACGGGTTTTCGCTGTTCATCAGTTCCATCCCAGATGAATCTGTGAGAACCTGAAGTCAGAATTTCATTTGCCAGACTGCGGATCTTCTGTCCTTTGAGATTGAATATATCCAGCAGGACCGGTTGATTTTCGGAAAGAGAAAAATCAATTATTGTACTGGGGTTAAACGGATTGGGATAATTCTGTTTCAGGGAAACAATTATAGGGGTAATCTCTCCATTCCCCGCAGCAGTTCCTCCGGTATTAAGAAAATCGATATACTGCCCCATCAGATAAGCTTTCAGATTAAGATCAACTCCATCTTTGAGTGCACCTATAACCGGGGAAGACATGATTGTCTTATAAACAGCAGTTTCATTACCAATAACTCTCCCCTTTTCATCGTCGGATTTGAGGAAGATCTCACCCTCCTGAGCATCAAGGGCATCTATGGAGTAATGAGCATCCGATCCCCCATTATAATCAAAATAGACCGAACTTGCCGGAGTATCATCAAGCCCGATCAGATCATTGAAATCAAGACCCAATCCGCTATTTATATAAGATGCCCCGAAATAATCGAATAAAGTTGTACCATTAAGATGTTCAGCGACATCCGCACCTTCGAGATAAAGTGATCCGCCATTGAGAAGATACATTTCAAGCTTTGTCTGATCTGTGGAACTCACGGTTCCGGGTGGAACATTACTTCAGCCCAGACAATAAAGACCAAGAGTAACAAAGATTATATCGAAATTATCAAGCTCCAGGGGGAGAACAGACTGAAGTTCATAATCTATGCCATTCAGATCAAGAGCCTCAGTGATACCCTGTTCACAGCCGGTGTATAAATCGGTTTCCGGATGGATAAAAGCTGAAAAATTGTCATTATCCCAAACCAGAACATTCAGATCATCATCCTGAGATACCCGCAGATACGAACTGTCTGTAACATTATTCGGCAGATTTTCATCGTTTTCCAGAAAAACCTCTGCATAGACACAAGTATTCCCAGGTTCTTCGGGAATCCAGGTAAAATCTACGCTGAGAGTTTCTCCCGAATTCAGAGTCTGAGTGAAGGTTTCAGAACCGATCAGCTCAGCACCATATTTATAAAGTTCCACCGAAAAGGTATCTTGTGCCAGAATCCCGTTATTTCTAACTTCCACACTCCAGGTGCCACTTTCTCCGGGCTGGAGTTTATGGGGACCCTCCAGATCTGAAGCTGCCATATCATTATCCAGCATCGCTGTGATTGATAAATTGAATATATCCCAACTGTTGAAATTCCAGGTTGATTCTCCGAAACTCCTGAATTGAAGCTGAATTTCCTGACCACCATAATTTTGTAGAGGAAAAATTATCTCGGTGCCAGTATAATTTCCCCAGTTCCCGAGTGACATTTCATAGTCCCAAAGCACTTCTGAACCTTCAGAATGAATGAGAATGATCTGAGCAACCTCATCTTCAATAGTAAATACATTAAGATACTGTGTTACAATCAGATCACTTACATTTTCCGGCAATTGGATCACGGGTGATACTGCCGACAGATCATAATCAGATACTACCGGATAATAATACAGACGCATATATCCATTACTGATTGACCAGTTACTGTCTAAAATCCAGGTACCCGGATCTGTATCAAATGACTCTTCCCAGAATATTGTCTCTGCCATGAGATTGATTGTCAGTACAAGACAGAACAGCAAAATTATTTTTGCTTTCATAAATATTTGTTCCCCTCCATATTAATTATCGTGCGCTTCAAACAAGGCAATAATGCTCCTATGGTCATATGGCACTATTTCATCAAGATCATCTTTCTGGTAATATTAACAGAATCAGTTCTGAATGAATAAAAATATACCCCGGAGCTTACCGCTTTTTCCTGATCATCACGACCATCCCAGATGATCGTATAGTCCCCCGGAATCTGGTTTTCGGACACCAATGTTCTTACTTTCTGTCCCCTGATATTGTATATCTCCAATTTTATCATGCCGACATGATCGAGACTGTAAGCAATATTCGTTTCCGGATTGAAAGGATTGGGATAGTTATTATAAAGCACTGTTTTACCGGGAACAATCACCTGTTCAACATCTACAAGAGAATGGGGAATTCCGAAAAAATCCAGATAACTGGCAAGCAACTCAAGTTTTGTAGAATTCGTTTCGGTTAAACCGCCAAACTCGAAAGATACTCCGATCGATTTATACATCTCACCTTCATAAGAGATCCCACATCCATACTCTGGAGATTGATTCTGAAATATCAACTCTGCAGAACCAACGGGAGAGATATGATCAACCCAGTTATTATCCCCGGAATAGCCAAAACTCATCCCCTCTGTAAAAGTTCCTCCCTGCCCGAGAATCGTTCCCAGATCTGAACTGCCATCACTATCTCCATTGATATGAAAATAAGGATGGACCGCTGTGGAAGGATCAAAATACCAGGTGTCGCCACCCTCCATATAGATATTACCGCCGTTATCTAGGTATGCGGCTAATGCCTCACCCTGATCAGATGTAAGAACATAACTACGTTGCCAGGTATAAACTCCGAGACAGACAAAAACTGAAGCATACAGATCTATGTCCTCAGGAATTTCAGAATAAGTTTCATAAGCTACAGAAAGACCTTCCAGTGTATTCTGAAAAACTTCTATGGAACTGTTGATATCATCAAAATCAAGCAGAAGAACAGGGATTTGACCGATGATCAGATTGAAATTACCTTGACCGGAAATTCCCTGATCAGCTGATATATCAAATGCAAAATCGACGTAACAGCCAACAGGTGCATCTTCAGATACAGTTACCGTAAATGACTGTTCAACATTCGCCAGTGGATCAAGATCTCCATATAACAGATTATCCGCATTGATGATAATATATTCATTATCCGTCAGCAGATTCCCGTAAACAGATCTGGCTTGAGCAGAACCAATATTTTCAATTGAAATGTTTATCTGGGCTGTTTCTCCAGGATCAAGATTTCCATTGCCGTTCCCTTCCGGATCAGATACTGAAAAATCGGACAATGTCAATATCGGAGCGTGAGCAGTGATGCCAAAATTACTCAGCCAGGTTTGATCGCCATCGGTAATGGAAACCAGAAAAGAAATCTGATGCAGGTCAGGTATATCATCTGACAGAGTAATGATAAATGCGTTTTCCTGAGTAAGTGAACTACCCGGCTCCAGATTTCCGAAGTTCTCATTGGCATCCACCAGCGTAAGATAATCATCTTCCGAAGATATCTCGACATCTACTCCATAAGCTGTCTCTACTCCGACATTATGAATGGTGAAATCAAGACTGATTGTCTCGCCATAATCCGCCAGCCCGTTCTGGTTGCCGTCAGGATCATTGATCGAATAATCCTGATAAATAACGTAAGGTCCATCCGGCGGTATAACCGAGATCTCCTGATAGACCGTCTCGGTGTTAAAACCGGTTACCACCAGTAAAGCGTTACCCGGAGACAAATCATGAGCTATTTCTACATTGCCCTCAGCATCGGTGAAGGCACTGAAATAGTTATCCCCTTGAGACAGGCTTACCAAAGCTCCTTCAAATGAACCTTCTACAGAACTTACATTTGTCGTAAAAGGTATTCCAGTCATAATGGTCTGATTGGTCAAATCAAGTTCAAGCGGAGCTGCACTCCTGATCTGTAAAGCCGGATCTCCAAAATAAGTCCAGGTTTTTGCTGTTTCCCAGTCTTGATTATCCCCAGCTTCAGTTGTCATTAACACTAACCCGTTATAAACAATTGCACCCAGGATTGTTCTCTGTTCTTCAGTATTGATCCCGTTCTGCCCGGGATAAAGATCATAATCATAACCACCGATCAGAATATCAGCGAAATAATCCTGTCCCCGCATCGGAGGATCCCAGGGCTGACTGATCGTCGCACCCAGAAACATGATCGCTCCGCCGTTATCATTTTTCAGCCAGGCTTCGCCAAAACACTCACCGGAATTGAATTCTCCGGTATTGCAGGCAACAGAGACAATCCAGGGAAGTTTATTGCCGTTACTCAAAGCCGAAACATTGCTGTTGCTGAATCCGGAAGTAGACCAGCCGGTCAGTCCGCCATGTCCCGTATAATTGATCAAGGTTGTCCCGGCTTGAACAGCATTTGCCACCATGGTAGCATTGGCACCCGGATCGTATATCGGTGTATAACCAGCGTATGTGAAAGGTTCCAGTTTATTGTTCCAGATCACATCGTTATGCTGATTATCAGATTCACCATCATCTCCAGGTCCTTGATTGGATGCGATACCAACAGCTTTATCGTACCAGTTCCCTCCGATCTCTGGGAACTTCTCATAATTTATCACTTTTTCAACCTGAATTACAACCTGATCAGGAGAAGACGCAGAAAATCTGCCGATACAGATGTCCGGATACTGATCGGTTCCGACTACACAACCTAACTGCGGATCCATTGGCGCACCACTCATTGTGTCTGATTGAATATCCGCCCAGTCCCCCACCAGTAATACATAAAGGATTTCATTGTTAAGATCATAGGCATCCTGGATCGTATCCTTGACGTTCAATCCGGCAGGCACTATGATTTTTTCCACGTTGAAGCCTTTTTCCCTTTTCCACTCGATATATGGTTCTATCGCCAGTTCATCCCGCGATGTACAGATTACCAGGATTTCACCAAATTGATCAATGGTCAGTTCATCTCGAGTATCGAAATAATTGATGAAAACAGAATTGTAGATACCTGCCATCTCACGGGTAATAATCGCGTCCCGTTTAGTTAATGGATTTACCGGATCATCCGATTTTTCAGTGATCTCTATCGTGATTTCCCGATAGATGCGGAGAAGTTGCCTGGAAGAATCATACTGAAACGGATAAACATAAATCGTTGCTCCCCGGATATCCCGCAATATGAAAGGTTCTGTTATCGTTGCCAGATCCCCCGGGTAAAAACCTTCCTGAATTGATGAACTATCTGTTTCATAAGGTATCTGGGCCGGATCCTGATTACGATAAATAACCCCCCTGGAAGGCAACAGCTGATGATCTAACAAGATCTCAACAGATTCTCCCGGAATAACATTTATCTCCACATCGCGATCAGCCGACAGCATTATCGAAGCATTCAGGTAAGGAAGCTCGGCATATCCCTTGCGCAATGTTGTAATTCCGGAAGAGAAATCGATCTTGGAGAAATTTTGCCCCGATTTTACTACCTGCCCGATCGAATATGTCCCGATAGAGAAGATTAATTCGGCTTTTCCGTTACCAAGATCATGATAGGATTTTGTATATCCATCAGAAGCACTTAAAATTGCAGAAGATAAAAAAAGTATTAGAATTAAATTTACAATTCTCATTTCCCTCTCCTTATTTACAGGCTTATCCTTTTAGGATCTGATAATATGCTGCAAATTACATGCCAACAAATAAATCCAGCAGTAAAACAATATAAAAGCTTTCTTAATCAGCATTGGAAAGATATAGCCCGTCCTAAAGACTATCTCATCTGTAAACAATGTGTACAAATTATTATAATGAAATATTAGTTTTTTTTAACTGCTATTAACCCTGCCTATTGATAAAATCCTACTTAACAAGGATCATTTTCTGAATAGCATTGTATGATCCGCATTGCAACCGATAGAAATAGATGCCGGAGGCAACTTCTTTATCGGTCTGATCTGTTCCGTTCCAGATTACCAAATGCTTCCCAGCTTGATAGAATTCATCGATCAGGGTTGTTACTTTCTGCCCTTTAATATTAAAGATATCAAGAGTTGCCTGACCGGAAACCGGGATGTTAAAGGAAATACCAGTTCTGGCATTGAACGGATTAGGGTGATTCCTTAATAGCAGCATGTCGTTATCAACAATTATGTTATCATCCGTTAAGTTGAAATTAGGCGAGTAGACAGTCATCCCTAAAGCCAGGTTGGCATCATATTCCGCATAATCAGACAGCAACTGCCAGCCACTGCCATTGATCCAGAGCCAGGCACCTTTATTCTGAGCCATGGGGCCATTGTCCAACCAGCCGAGGTCACCAGCTGGCGATACGATTCGATAACCCACCCAGTAATCAGTATCAAATTCTATTGTTACGGGAATATCCAGTTTTAACTCAATCCACGTATCCACAGCAAAGCTGTCAATAACCGTTTCGAGCAGGACATCCTGAGGTTGTTGAGCTTCCTGACTGCTGCTGTAAAGCTTCATTGTTATCTCACATTCTTCCGAAGAAGCAGGAGCAAGAAGCGATATAGAACCAATCAGATCATCAGCATACGCACCTAATTCTTCCTGGGTAAAACGTGCTGCAAACTCAACCGGTGATCCGGTAATTTCATTGAAAACTTCCTCCGGAGCAGTAAAATATGAAATTTCATTTTCATTACTCCAATCCTGTAACTCAAGTTCAAAATAATTATTGTCCTGATCAATCTCCAGAGTCGTCTGTAAATAATAGTACCTGCCCAGTACTGCTGTTACAAGGTAAGTTCCTGAAGCAACATAGGGCAGAGAAAATGTTCCCGAAGGATCATCAATTTCCGTTGAATACTCACTGTCTCCGGAAAAATACAGTTGAGTTCCGGTCGGATCAGTTCCTCCTGCGTAGACCGTACCGTTTACATTGGTAAAAGTATTCAGATAATAGATAGTCTGCCGCACTGTTTCATACGTTGCTTCCCTGGCATCGTTGATATTAACGCTTGATCCCACATGAATAAAACCGGAAGCCAGACAGGGATTCTCACTCCATCCGTAACTGTTCATTTCCTGATACCACATTCCCAGATAAGCTATATATTCGCATAAATATGCTCCCGGATTCCCATACCAGTCAACCCAGGCATTTACAGAAGTGTTCTGATCAACCGCATCACAGATATTCTGAACCGGTAATGTAGAGTTGCGGACATAATTAACCGGAACAGTGTTATCAGGCGGATTGGGAGTAGGCAGGAAGGGAAACTCATTATCGTAATACCAGTTCGTCAGATTCCTGGCATTGTATTCGATTTCCCAGGGACCGTTACCCAGCCCGAAACTTATTATAGCAACTGGCTTGACATCGTCGGTAATCGCCCAGAAATCCTCCCAGGTGTCCTGATAATCAACCTCAAAATCACCTTCATAATTAGTCTGGTCAGGAAAGAAAGAATAGATATCGTAGCCATAATCCTCCCAGTTTTCGCCGATCCAGCCGTAAGGATTAAGATCGATATCCTGACTGAAATATGAAATCATTTCTCCCGAAGGATACCAGAATCCGGTGACCATTATATTGGATTCTGAGAACAGAGGTAAAGTTATTAAAAAAAGGATAAAACTGAAAATCAACAAACTAGCTTTCATCAGACTCTCCTATTTAATTTCATGTGATAAAAAACCCATCCGTCCGTCTGTTGACAGACATCTCCCCTTGACACGCCTTCTCCGGCAGCTGCCGGATTCGGCAGTGTAGGCAGGAGAGAATCATCTTGCCCCCCTTCATAAGGGGGAATAAAAGGGGG
>JAFGMF010000170.1 GCA_016927675.1 Candidatus Cloacimonadota bacterium | reverse complement strand
CCGATCAATGCTTCATAAATGTTCGGATTGTCATGATCAACACCAATACCACTCGAGGTATTTCCCTGAGGATCAAAATCGAGCAAAAGAGTTTTCTTTTCAAAAATTGCCAGTGCCGAGGCCAGATTAATTGCGGTAGTCGTTTTACCAACACCACCTTTTTGATTAACGATCGTAATGATTCTTCCCATAACCTTCCTGTTTTCTGATTACAATTATTTTTCTTGTTCCGATTTCGGGATGGCTGATATCGATAATTTCCCGATCTGGAAACAACTCAGTATCTTCAAAATCTTTTGCTTTATATAAGATCAGTTTACCTTCTGTTTTGATCAGACAGAGCAATCTTTCAACATATCTGGATTCTATCCGAACAGAACGACAAACAACTGCATCAAATCTGGAATCCCAGCTCTGATCAAGAGATTCAAGTCGTGAAACAATCGTGAAACATCTTTTTAAGTCAAGTTTTTTGATTATATTTCTGATAACCTGAATTTTTTTCTCACGCGAATCGAGAAGGTAAACCGTGGAATTCGGACAAGTTATTTTCAACGGTATTCCGGGCAATCCTCCACCCGTACCGAAATCGAGTATCGAAAGATGATCAAGGTTTATTTTGCTCAAGGGCAGCAGAGAATCAAGATAATGCAGATTCCAGTAATCGTTTTCAGATGTTTTACGTGAAACAAGATTAATCCGGGAATTCTGTTCTGTTAACAACTGATGATAACGATCAAAAAGAGACATGATTTCAGTAACTCTTTCAGGATAAAGGGATTCAATAAAATTCTGCAAATCTTTTCTGGACATCTTTTTCTCCAACGGCAATCTAAAAAGTTGTGTTTGCTTGTCAAGGGTTCAAGCAAATTAATTGACAACATTAAGGCTTTTGAATGGTATGCCAAAAGAGGATTGTTACTGAATGGAAACTTTGGAAATCTTTGTCAGTGGTAGAGTGCAGGGTGTTTCTTACCGGTATTTTGTACTTAAGAATGCCATTGATAGAGGTATTTCGGGATATGTTCGCAATCTGGTTGACGGCAGGGTAACAGTAATCGCCAGAGGTGATAAAGAAAAACTGAGAGAATTTTTGAAAATATTACAGCAAGGTCCACCACTCAGTAGAGTGAATAAAATTGAATTTGAACAGATCTCTGACAGGGAAAAATTTACTGGTTTTCGCATTGAATATTAATAGAGTCCTGGTTATTTTACTGATTACTGCAAATGTCCGTATTTGGACATTATCAAGTAAACCGGTTTATATCACCCCTTCCAATCGATATCATATTGTAAATAAGGATGAGACGCTTTATGAGATTGGGCAAAAATATGGAATCACGTTGGATAAATTGATAATTTTTAATGAACTGAAATCAGAACGGGTTTATCAGGGGCAGAAGATTTATCTCGAACCACATCCGGTAACAAAAAGTGAATTCATTACGATCCGGGCTCTGCCTTCCTGCGGTTATCATATTGTCAGTGAGGGAGAAACGATCCACACGATCAGTAAAATGTATGATCTCAATATGATTGATCTGATTGATTTCAATCGTCTGGAAACAACATCATTAAAGAAGAATCAGAAAATATTTTTACGAAATAATGTTGAGAATATAGAGGTCGAGGCTGATGTTCCTAACCAGGAAGTAATCAGTAAACCGGAAGTAAAAGAAATAGTACCAATGGAACAGCAAACCCGAAAGATAAAACCGACTAAAAAAGATAAAATAATTATTCCCGTGGAAGGGATGGTAAGCTCAGAGTTTGGATTAAGGAATGGTAATCCGCACAAGGGTATCGATATTGCCGGCCCTTTGGGATCTCCTATCCATGCAGTTCTGGATGGACAGGTTGTATACTCCGGAAATCAAAGAGGTTATGGAAATGTGATCATTCTTGAGCATGAAGATTATATCATGACGGTTTATGCACATAACGATGCAAATCTGGTCAGGCTTGGAGATAAGGTGAAACAGGGACAACCGATAGCCACATTGGGGCAGACTGGAACAACTTCCGGACCGCATTTGCATTTTGAGTACAGAATAAAGGGTAAAGCAGTTAATCCCAGGCAGGTATTGCCATCTTTAAAATGAGGAAAAACCAATGGAGAAAGAGTATTTTCTGATCGGTGAAGTTGCCAAGAAACTCGGAATACATGATCAGACTATTCGGATGTATGAAAGGAAGTCGCTGATCAGACCACAGAGATCGGAGAATAATGTCAGGTTGTTTACATTCAGGGATATTACCAGGATAACGATCATAATAACTCTGACTCAGGAAATAGGAATGAATCTTCCGGGGGTAAAAATTGTTTTTTCTCTTGCAAAAAAATTGAAGATGACAGATGATGAATTGCTTGATTTTATTCATGATCATAAAATTGAATTTCAGATTTAAGGAAAATGATAGATGACTGAAAATGTATTTGAAGATAAGGCGTTACAGAGCTATCTAAACCAGATTGCTAAAATTGAGCCTCTTTCCAGAGAAGAGGAACAGGAACTGGCGACCAAGGCAAAAAAAGGTGATAAAGAAGCAATCAATAAACTGGTTCAATCAAATTTAAAATTCGTTGTTAAAGTTGCATCCCGTTATCAAAACAGAGGTCTTTCTCTTGCCGAGTTGATCAGTGAAGGAAATATGGGGTTAATCAAGGCTATAGAAAAATTTGAGCCGGAGAAAGAGAACAAGCTTATTTCGTATGCAGTCTGGTGGATCAAGCAGAGAATTTTATTTGCCTTAGCTGAAAAGACAAATGTTATCAGGATGCCTTTGGGAAAATCAAATATCGCGAACAAAGTAAAGCACGCGAGGGAGAAATTATTCAGTGAAACAGGGGAAGAAGCAACGAATGAAGAGGTATCCGAGATTACCGAACTGGATCAAAAATCAATAAAAAAAATTGACGAGCAGACGATCAGTACAGTTTCCATTGAAGAATCAAGTTATACCAATAAGCATGATAAGGTAACCTTGAATGATTTTCTGGAAGACCCCGGTACTGTCGACCCTAAAACACTTTATTACCGGGAGAAGGTAAAGGACAGCATAGAAAAGTCAATCCGCAAATTACCATCAAGAGAAGCTCTGATCGTAAAAGAATATTTTGGCCTGGAAAACAATGAAAGCAAAAATTTTGCTCAGATTGGAGACGAACTTGGTCTTTCTCGGGAAAGAGTACGCCAGATCCAGAAAAAAGCATTGGAAAAAATATTGGCTGATACTTTTAAACAAGAAGAAAAAGATATCGATTATCTGATCCAGGAAACCCTTTAGCTGAGATTACCTTTCTCTTTGAGCTTTTTATACTGTTTTGGATATAGAATCTTCATACAATCAGGGCAGATACTGTGGCTGAAATCAACGGTCGAATGTAATTTCAAGTATTTCTCAACCTGTGTCCAGTAACCATTATCATCTCTGATTTTTTTACAGTTAGAGCAAATAGGCAGTAATCCCGATAATTGTTTAACCTGATTCAGCGCTGATTTTAATTCCTGGATCAGACGAGCCTGTTCATCTCTGCTTTTTTTCAGTTCCAGTTGAGTATTGATCCGTGCAATCAACTCTCCAGAGCGAAAAGGCTTAGTTATATAGTCCTGACCTCCGATCTTAAAGCTCTCTACAAGGCTTTCATTATCAACTCGACTGGTTAAAAAAATCACCGGAATATCCTTGAGTTCCTGATTCTGCTTAAACATCTTACAAAGAGTGAAACCATCAATATCCGGCATCATCACATCCATCAGAACCAGTTCGATACCTTCTTTGATCATCACATCGAAAGCATCGTTACCATTGGTTAAGCTGAATACCTGATGGTTGTTATCTTCCAGAATTCGTTTTACAATTCTAATATTGATATTTGAATCATCAATGACAAGAATTTTAGCCATTTATATCCTCATATTAAGTTAAATTTCAAATTCCTTGCCGAATTCTGAGAAATATTTCTGATACTGAATCAACGTATCCCGATACACCTTTTCGATCTGATCCAGCAGCTCATCCACTCCTTCCAAGTCATCATTTTTTCCTTTTACTTCAATCTTGTAGCAGACTTTGGCAATTCCCTTGGCTCCCAGATTAGCGCTGGATCCCTTCATTTTATGTGCCTGAGAGTTAACAACTGCTGCATTTTTTTCCAGCAGTGCTGTGCGGATTGTCTTCATATATCCGGGATATTCTTCGATAAATGTTCTGATCAATTCGGATAACAGATTTCCTTCTTCTGTACCTACATCAAGGTTTTTTATTGAATCGATCATTTTCCAATCCATAATATCATCAGCATTTTTGTCCGACTGAGTTTTTGTTAGTTTTATGGCTAAGATTTTTTTCCCCCAGAGTTCCAATGCTTTTTTTATTCCCTCAACCGTTACGGGTTTGGAAATATAATCGTCCATCCCGGCCTGCAGGCATTTTTCTTTATCTCCCTGCATTGCGTTTGCTGTCATGGCGACGATTCTGGGTCTGGAATCTGGCGGGTACTTAAGGATGATTTTTTCCGTAGCTTCCATACCATCCATTTCGGGCATCTGAATATCCATGAAAATAAGATCATATTGCTGCCGTTCAAGAGCCTGCATTACTTCAAGGCCGTTAGCTGCAACGTCAGCGATATAGCCCATTTTCTCCAGCATTTTCAGAGCAATTTTCTGGTTGATCGCATTGTCTTCTGCCAGAAGGATTCTTAGCGGGAGCTCAGCAGCCATTGATGCATCGAGCACTCTACCCTGATCAGCAGGCTGCATGTCTGAAGAAATGAACTTATTTTCAATCAGACTGATAACACTGTTAAACAGTTGAGACTGTTTAAGCGGTTTTGTCAGGAAGATGTTGAATGTATCTTGGGGAATTTCGAGATCTTTGGGTTTTCCCACCGAGCTGCACATGATCAATGGTAACTGGTCGGGTCCGAAAATTTTTCTGATTTCAATTCCGAGTTGTACTCCGTTCATTTCTGGCATATGCATATCCAGCAGGGCCAGATCGAAATCTTTATTATCTGATAGGATCTGCAAAGCTTCTTTCCCAGAGCTCGCAGTAGTCGGTATCATCTGCCAATGTTCACATTGCAGGCTGAGGATTCTTCTGTTGGTATCGTTATCATCGACGATGAGAATCTTGATTCCCTTAAGTTCCGTGATTTTTTCGTAGAAGTCTTTTCTGATTTTCAGGCTGGCAGCAGTAGTTTTGATAGTGAAGAAGAAAGTCGATCCTGTACCCAGTTCGCTTTCAACCCAGATATCTCCCTGCATCAAATTGGTGATTTTTTTACAGATTGCAAGGCCGAGACCTGTACCACCGTATTTTCTTGTTGTTGAAGAATCTACCTGAGAAAACGCTTTGAAAAGTCTGTCAAGACGATCCTGAGGGATTCCTATCCCAGTATCTTTTACGGCAAATTCAAGAGTTATATTTCTATTTTCGTTTGCTGTTCTTGTTACTGTGATAAGAATATCACCTTTTTCGGTGAATTTTATTGCGTTATTAACAAGGTTGACGAGTACCTGTCTTAATCTGGTTATATCGCCGATGATATTTGCCGGAACATCGGGTTCGATCATGTATACCAGATCCAGTTTCTTTTCTGCTGCTTTGGTTGCAACCAGCTCGAAAGTTTCTTCAATACATGTGCGCAATTCAAATGGTTGTTCTTCGAGCTCCATTTTCCCGGATTCAATTTTGGAGAAGTCCAGAATATCATTTATGATTGTGAGCAGACTGTCTCCGCTCAATCTGATAGTATGAACAAATTCCTTCTGTTCGGGAGTCAATTCAGTATCCATAAGCAGTCCGGTCATCCCGATCACTCCGTTCATTGGTGTTCTGATTTCATGGCTCATAGAAGCAAGGAAATCGGCTTTTGCTCTTGCCGCATTCTCAGCCAATAATTTTGCTTTTTTCAGATCGATTTCATTATTTTTTCTTTCTATAGCCAGTGCTATCTGACCTGAGACAAATTCAAGGATATCTTTGTCTTTTTCTGTATAAAGATTTGGATTATCATAGCTTTGTACAGCCACAACACCGATGATCCTGTTCCTGATCTTGAGTGGCACACCCAACCAGACTTTCGATGGTGTTCCAATCTGTTCAACTTTTCCACTGGATATCAAATTTTGTTGGATCTGCTCATTTGCCAGCAGAGTTTTACCGGTATGGATCACATATCCTGTGAATGTTTTACCGGCGGGGAAAGAGATATGTTTATCCTTTTCATCCACCTGATAGGGAAGAGAAATGGTATCGGTTTCCTTATCATACAGGGCAATATAGAAGTTTGTTGTATCGATAATCTCCCCTAAAACTTTCTGGATAAAATAAAACAGTTCTTCGGGTTTCTCCAGTGAGTGCACAGCGTTGGCAATTTTATAAACGGTAACCTGTTGTTTTTCAAACCTCTTTCGGGCAGTGATATCCAGAACCAGAAAAAGATAACCGGTTCTATTGCCGGCTTTATCAAGCATAGGTGTTGCGAGAACTTCACCTGTTTGAAAATCACCACTGGCAGAAATGAATTCCATCTGAAAAGAGATATGAGTTTTATCAGACTGTATTTTATTAAATTCTGCGAGCATTTTTTTTCTGCTTTGCTTATTAAGGAATGGAAGCCTGATGATTGCCCGTCCGATAAATCTATCTGGATCATATCCAAGCCAATCAAGTACTCTGTTGTTAATGTCGATAATTTTCAAATTATTATCTGTGAGAATAATTGCTTCTGGGGAAAGTTCGAACATGCCTTTATATTTTTCTTGGCTTCTCTGCAGCTCTGTTTCAGCATTTCTTTTTTCAGTGATATCCAGGGAATACTCAATCATTTGAGCAACTTCTCCCTGTTTATCAAAAATCGGGTATCCGTTTACCTCGTAATAACGCTTATTCCCTTCAAGGTCATAATTCATGTGTTCAACTTTCACCGGTTTTTTCGTTTGTTTCAGAAGCTGTAGTGGACATGGGGTGTTTTCGCCGGTACAGGGTTTGTCCCGATTATATCTGAAAGCATAACATGTTGTTATTGAGGTGGATGATAATTGACGTGCAGCTGAATTTGATATCATAATCGAATAATTGTCTGCGTTAACGACAAAAAATGGATGAGTAAGTGAATCGATAACATTGCTTAAAAATTCATTCTGCTGTTTAATTATCAGGCCGGCTTCTTTTCGCTTGGTGATATCATGCGCAAGACCTTCGATGGCGATGACCTCACCTTTTTTATTAAAAATGGGATATTCCGATATTTCCAGTGTGCAGATGGAACCATTCTTATGTAACAATTCAACTTCAAAAGTGGGTTGTTGTTTACCTTTGATAGAGAGTTCAGTAAATTTTCCGGCAAGTTTGTTAAGGGGATTATCGGTTAGATAAGAGGTGATATTAGTAGAAAATTCCTGTTCTGAATAACCCAGAACATTTTTTACGGAGGGACTGATATAGACGTATTTTCTCTTGGTATCATGAGTATAGAAGAAGTAATCATTTTTCAGATTTTCCGTTAAATGCTGAAATTTTTCCCTACTCTCATTAAGTTCCTGTGTTCTCAACTTTATTTCGGAATAGTACCGGATAAGTTTATCTGTTTTGTTCCAGTTTTTAATCAGAGAATCAACCAAAGAGAGCATTTCATCTTCAGTAAAGGGTTTTCGAATATAATAATAATCATGTTTCAATGATTCCCGGATCTCGGTTGGCGATTTATCATTATAACCGGTAACAAAGACAATGATCACCTTTGGATCTATCTGCCGTATTTTTTCTGCTGTATCAAACCCACTTAATCCCGGCATCCTGATGTCCAGAATGCACAATGGGACTATTTTTCCATGATTATAAGTCTGTCGGAAAGTTTCAAGAAGGGTATTTCCATTTTCAAATAGTTGAATCTGAAAAGGTCTGTCGAAGGATTTTCTTACTTCATCATTTTCCAGCAGGAAAATTTTTTGATAAAGGTCTAATAACTCCGGATCATCCTCAGCAATGAAAATCCGTTTATTCATATATTTCCTCCAACGAGACTCAGATAATCAACAATCTGAAAAATACGTTTTAAGGAAAAGAAGTCAATAAAAAAGAGAATTAATCCAGCTAACAGTCAAACGATTATCGGATTATAAACGGATATGACCTGTAAGGATCCTATCTTCGATTTTTAATCTACCGGAAGATTCAATAATTACATCCCCAGAGCATTTGATCCCTTTTCCGAAAAATATTTCGCCTTTAACAACAAAAGAATTGCAATCTTTTAAAGCTGGAGCTCCATAGGGAAAGTGATATTTAAGCTGTTCGATGGTTTTGTAATAATTGTCATCAAGAGCGATCATGGGAGCTTTTTTAAGATTTTTATTTAAACGTAGATTGTATTTGTTATCGAGTTCGTAAACGTTTGACCAGACTGATAGCAGATCATTAGTCTTCTTTACCGGAATAAATCGATCTCTCCGGACTACCAGTGCTCTTGCTCCCGGGAAAACACTGATTGCCGCTCCCATAGCTGATTCCAATTGAAATACAGGGAT
>JAFGMF010000169.1 GCA_016927675.1 Candidatus Cloacimonadota bacterium | reverse complement strand
TTGGGTATATCTGACAATGACTGGCCTACAGAGGGTGCTGGAGTGGGTGATTTTGATTCGAATGGCTTTGTCGATGTCTATCTGGCCAATTACGAATCTGAGGGTCAATACAAGAAGGATCAACTTTTCCTGAACATGGGTTCTGGCAATTTTCTTGATCTATCAGACTCGCTGGATGCTGTTTTACAGGGAGAGGCAGCTCTGGCAGGCAGAGGGGTAAATCCCGGTGATTTTGATAATGATGGAGATCTGGACATATATGTTTCCAACTATCGGTTAAACCGTAATTATCTCTGGGTAAATGACGGCGAGGGTAATTTCACCGAGGAAGCCTTGGTACGTGGAGTTTCAGGTGAGGAGAAAGAAGGCTGGTGGGGGCATACGATCGGCTCGGAATGGGCGGATTATAATAATGATGGAAATCTTGATCTGATCACTGCCAATCTGGCTCACCCTCGCTATATAGATATTTCTGATAAGACATTGCTATATCGGAACAGCGGTGCGCCCGAATTTATATTCACCGATCAACGTGCCACAGTCGGGATCAGATTTGAGGAAACTCATTCCGAACCAGCCTGGGGTGATCTGAACAATGATGGATATCTCGATCTGTATCTGAATGATGTTTATGAAAACAGAAGATCCTTTCTATATGTAAATGATCAGGGGAAATCATTTAAAGATGTAACTTATCTGGCAGGATTGCGCTATTTTAATGGCTGGGGAGTAGCTTTTGCAGATATTGATAATGATGGAGATCTTGATATTCTGTCAGCCGGTGAAGATATAAAACTGTTCCGAAACGATACACCTGTTACCGGAAACTGGGTGGAATTCAAGGTAACAACCAAAAATCACTCTGATGGGATCGGGACAAGACTGACGTTATACAATGAAGATTTTCTGCAGATCAGAGAAGTTCAAGGCGGTAAGGGTACCACCAATCAGCACGCATTAGTTCAGCATTTTGGCATTGGAAGCAGTGATCCACCCTTTACTTTAAAAATCCGGTTTCCATCAGGTAGAGAAGAAACAGCTGTGATCTGGGAAGTAAATACAAGATTTGAAATTCAGGAAATAATTGGTGCTGATTTATTCAGTAACAGATATTGATAATTCTGTTATATTATCAAATTTTGACATTTTTAGATTTCGCAGAAAGTGTTGATACTGCTGCTTTTCGAGATTTTAATTAAAAACTTGACAGTATAAAACAAATAATTATTTTATATGGTAAGTTATTTCATTACTTTTCTTTATGGAAATTAATGGATCCATAATTCCCGGATATAGCTTTTTAAGCAAAAATTCTGTTGAATTATTGCACAATTTTCTGAATTTTAATAGAACAGAATATTAGAAAAGGAGGATTTAATGAATAAATCAATGATATTTACTGTTTTAGGATTGTTTCTATTATCAATGCTTCCAGCAGCTATGATTACTTTATTTGATCAGAGCTGGAATGTTACCAGTACACCCACGGGCTGGTATCTGGAAGGATACCATGCAGGTGCTGGAGGAGTAAGCCAACATGCAGTAACCGGTACGCTTAAGACCAATGATGACTATTTCAAGGATAACTGGCTGGAACCAGTAACTGCTTACAGACATACGGGTGAGAATACTAATTCCGGCAACACACTCGGTTATCTGCGTTTGACGGAAAGACGTGGTTATCAAAGAGCCTGGGCTTATTATACTGAAAAAAAATTCAAAGTTCTGGGTCAATGGTCAATTGAGCTCGAAGTTAGAATCGGCAGAGAGCATGATGGAAGTGAGATAACCGAGGGAGCAGATGGTCTGGCACTTGTATTTATAGACGCAGATTATGTCGAAGATGTCAATGGCGATGTTGTAACTTCACGCATTGAAGGTGGTTATGGCGAATGGGAGGGGGCACCGCGAGGTGATTTTCCTAATACTCCATACACGGGAGCTAAGGGATATCATTCAGATGCCAACTTCCATGGTTATAGTTTTGAATGGGACCATTATTCCAATAATGAATTTTTTCAGGAGTATAATCACTGGGTAGAACTTGACGACTGGTCGCATTCCGGTTTTGGCCAGAATATGGGTAATCCCATTAATAATTATTACTATAATGATGGATGGATGAGATGTAAACTAGAAGCAAATAATGGAGTAATGGTTTTCTATTACAACTGGAACGGTTCATCCTACTCCAGTTCTTTTTCTTTTAATGTTGCTAATAGCGGAGCCGGAAATTACACTCCTCTGACCGAAGACTATTATGCATATCTGGGAATGACAGCTTCAACAGGCGGACAAATTGCTTATCACGAAATCAGAAACACAAAACTTGAAGTGGAAGAAGATGATGTTCTGGCTATTACGCTGAGTTCGTTCAATGCTGCCTACAGTAATGGTGAGACGACTCTGAACTGGACAACTGCTAGTGAAAGTAACAATCTGGGCTGGAGGATTTATCGCAGTGCATCCGAGAACATAGGTCAATCGATGCAGATAAATGATGGTTTAATCGAGGGAGCAGGAAACAGCACGGAACCAACTGATTACAGTTTTCTGGATGACACGATTTATGACTTCATCATAGATAACAACATCGAGCTGAATCACCTTTTCTGGTATTGGCTGGAAAGTGTTGACATTACCAGTGAGAGTCAATTGTACGGACCGATCTCTCTGTTAATTACGGAAGTGGATGAAAATCCGGGGACTCCTTCTATTCCTGATCTGTACGGATTATATGCGAATTATCCCAATCCCTTTAATCCGGGTACAATTTTGAGTTTCAGTCTGTCGGAAGACACATCTGGCAAACTGGTAATCTATAATATGCGGGGTGAAATGATCATAGATGTATATCAGGGAAATATCAATGCCGAAGAACTATATACATTCACCTGGGATGGTCGTAACAGTGAAGGTAATCCTGTAGCTTCCGGGATATACCTGTACAAGTTAATCACTCCCGTAAGAACGTTTTCCAGAAAAATGATCCTGATGAAGTAAATTTGCTATTTCACCAGATTAATTCTGATGAAATGAAGTGATATGTTTTAAAAAAAACCCGCTTTTCAGGCGGGTTTTTTTATTATTAAGAGCAAGATTTATATTGAGCGATAATTTCCGAGATCGTGTACAACGACCCGGTAATAACCAGTACATCATTTGCTGAGAGCTTCTCGACAGCTTGTTTGTAGGCATTGATTACTGTATCAGCAATATCATAGTCGATCCGGTTGGCTTTTACATACTTTGTCTGATCTTCGCATTCAGCCGCTCTGGTGGAACTATTCCTGGAAATATATATGAAAGAAGCTTTCGTACAGATAAGATCGATAACCCCTTTCAGGTTTTTATCTCTCAGGATGGCGATAATAAATACCAGTTTCTGCTTTGGATAGAGAATATCCAGATTTGTGATCAAGGTCTGGATACCTTGAACATTATGAGCACCATCGATGATAATATCAGGTTTGTGGGATAAATACTGAAATCTTCCTGTCCAGACAGCTTTCTGCAATCCTTGTCTGATTATATCCTTGCCGGGTTCAATTCC
>JAFGMF010000168.1 GCA_016927675.1 Candidatus Cloacimonadota bacterium | reverse complement strand
TCAGAATGGTAATCTGCATGTAGTAAATTCTGATGGCACACCTTTTGCTAACTTTCCGGTTAATCTGGGCAGTAACATCAGTTCTGCAGTTGCAGTCGGGGATCTTACCGGTGACGGGTTTAAAGAGATCGTAGTAGCTGATGAGGGTGGTTACATCAATGCTGTTGACTATCAGGGTACAACGATTCTGAATTATAATGCCGGTGGCATCTTCAAAGGTAATCCTATAATTGCAGATGTCGACGGGAATGGAACAATGGAAATCGTAGCCACAACTTTCAGTGGAAATCTGGCAGTAGTTTTGAATTCTGATGGTAGTGAATTCCAGAATTTCCCGGTAACTATTCCTTCGGGCGGAACACTGGCATCACCAGCAGTCGGCGATCTAGACGGTGATGGAAATCTTGAGATCATTGTCGCTTCGTTATCCGGAGCAATCAATGCGATTTCCACTGCCAGCGGAGAAAATCTTGCCAACTGGCCTTATGCAACAGGCACTAATACCTGGAAAGGCCCGATTGTAAGCAATATCGATTCTGATAATGATCCAGAAGTGCTGGTAGCTACCGGAAATGGCAAAATTGTAGCGATTAATCATGATGGATCCCTGGTGTTTGAGAGAGATACGGGTGAGCAGATCAAAACTTCGATAATCACCGGTGATCTAGATTCAAATGGAACTCAGGAAATAATCAGCATTTCTACGGATGGCGATGTATACGTACTTGATAATCAGGGTAATGATTTTGGAAATTATCCTGTTGATCTTAATGTTACCGTTGAATCGTCTCCGATTCTGGCAGATCTTGAAGGAAATGGAACAGCAAATATAATCTTCGGCGATAACAGTGGTTTCCTTCATGCTTTGGATTTAACCGGCAATGATATCGATAACTTCCCGATCTACCTGGGAAGTTCCAACAAAGTAGGTCCAGCTATCGGTGATACTGATGGGGATGGTGATCCGGAAATCCTGCTCCCAAACCAGAATGCCTATATTCTGATTGACTTTAAGCAGAATGTTCCCGATTCCAGAATCCAATGGGCTGCTTTTAAACGTAATGCAAGAAGAACCGGGAATTCCTTTGACCCTGCTACAGGTATAGATGATAATGATTTGATACCGGTTTTTACCGATTTCCTCGCGCAGAATTATCCTAATCCATTCAACCCGGATACTAATATCAGCTTTTCACTTCAGGAAGAGGGAATCATCCGATTAGATGTCTTTAACATGAAAGGACAGCTGGTTCGTTCCCTGGTGAACGAAGAGCTTCCGGCCGGCTATCATATTGTCAACTGGAATGGTAAAGATAACGAAAATAAAGACGTAGGAAGCGGAATCTATCTTTACAAACTGAACAGCAAGAAGTTCAACTCTGTCAAAAAGATGCTGTTGATCAAATAATCTTGCTTTATAACGCATTGAAAAGTCCCGCCTACAGCGGGACTTTTCTTTTTAAACAAACCCATTTGGAGATGACTTAGAAAGAATATTGCTGCTATAAAAAAAGATTCAGGATATTACTTTTTTAGCAGAATGCGAATTTTACAAATCTGTTAATGTGTAGTTAAACCTTGACATCCAGGAGCTATATTTTTCTTGTATTTTTTGATTTTCAGGATGGATTATGATAGTGGAAAACATTGAGTCAATCAAGAAAAAGATCGCTTCCGCTGCCCGTAAAGCAGGCAGGAATCCGGATGATATTATCATGCTCGCAGTAACTAAAAGGCAATCAATAGACAAGATTGAAGAGGCTGTTAACTCCGGTATTGATTACATTGGAGAAAATCAGTTTCAGGAAGCTTATGTTAAAATTCCACTGATACGAGATAAGATTAAGGAATTTCATTTTATCGGTCATCTGCAGACCAATAAAATTTCTAAACTTATTCCTCTCGGTCCGGCATTGATTCACTCTGTTGACAGTTATCATCTTGCTTTAAAGTTAGATGAGTATTTGGAGAAGAAAGAATTGACTCAAAATATTCTTATTCAGGTAAATACTTCCGGAGAGAAAAGTAAATTCGGTGTTGAGCCTGACGATGCAGAAGATCTGATCAGAAAGATAGATAAACTTGAATCACTCAGAATAAAAGGGTTAATGACCATTGGGATGCTCACGAATGACTGGGAGAAGATCAGAACATGTTTCAGAATTTTAAGACAGTTTAAAGAAAATGTTAAGATACCTGCTCTGGAAAGGACCGACTTGAAATATCTTTCCATGGGAATGAGCAATGATTTTGAGATCGCCATCGAAGAAGGTGCCAACATCATCAGGATCGGTACTGCAATCTTCGGGGAAAGATATTAGACTGACAGGAGTTTGCCCATGCAGGCTACAATGATATTCATTTTACTAATTCTAGCAGCCTACCTGCTAGGTTGTTTTTCAACAGCAAAAGTGATTGCCAGAACATTTAGAAGCCTGAATATCTACAAAGTTGGTACAGGACATCCCGACACACAGAACATTTACGATAATGTGAGTAAGACTCTTGGCATTTTCTCCGGTATGGTGGATGTGGGTAAAAGCTTTTTCTTTCTTGTGTTAGTTAACTGGTTATTGACAAATTCTTTTTTGATCCAGAAATTTCCATTAATCTCAGACATATCTACTCAGAATCATCTTCTGATAATAGGATTTTCCATGGTTATAGGTCATTGTTTCCCAATTACACATAAATTCAAAGGTGGCAGAGGGTTGTTCACTTACATTGGATTTATAACTTTTTTTGCACCCTGGCCTGTTTTTATTATCACTTTCCTGGCTATTTTCATCGTGATCTTTTTCAAACAGGTCAGATTTTCTCAGTATATGATTGTTTTATTGCCTCCCTTTGTAAATTTCTTCTTTGAGGAAAATTCAATTTTTCTGGCAAAAATGTTTATTGCTGCAATTTTGATGGGGATCATTAATATTTTTGTATCAAAAAAACTAGGAGAGATTTGATGGTAATAACTGAAGTTAAAACTAACAAGGAACTGCTGGATTTTATTAAATTACCTTTCCGTCTGTATCGGAATGATGACAACTGGATACCTCCCCTGATCCAGGATCAGAAAAAATTCTTTCATCCCGCGCATAATCCGTATTATGATCATTCCGAAGTGCAACTTTTTTTAGC
>JAFGMF010000167.1 GCA_016927675.1 Candidatus Cloacimonadota bacterium | reverse complement strand
TGCGCAGCAAGTTTTGCTGATTTGCTCCTATCTTTAATCTGACCTGTGATATTACAAAATCCTGTTCAGGGCTGAGATAATCAGAAATACACCTGTTATCAATAATAGAATTATGACAAAATGTCTGAAACGAACTTCTTTGACTTTTTGGGCAATAACGGCTCCAACTGCAATTCCTGCAACTAAAGCAGGTAGAAATTTCGGAATCAGATCTGTGATTTCCCGGTCAAGCAGACCTGTTTTCAAATAAAGTATTACCGTAATCAGATTAAGGAAAAGAAAATATGCTGCCAGGGTCGATCTGAAATAATTTTTTCCAACATGCTTATTTGTCAGAAACAGAATGATCGGCGGTCCGCTGAGAGAAATGCTGCTGCAGAGAATTCCGCTGATAAAACCGGCGGTTATCTGGATCGGCTTTTTTGTTGCTGCAATAGAACTGAAGTTGACCAGGAAAAGACTTCCGAACAGGACAATGAAGACACCGATCAATAATTTAAGAAGATTATCATTCAGGTTGAGCAGAAGATAAGTTCCCAGTGGTAATCCTGCTAAACCTGAAGGAAAGAGCAACCAGACATCCCGAAGCCTGAAATGACGGGCTGTGGAAAGCAGAACAGTCAGATTTATCAATACCGAGTATACGATCAGAAGTGGGATGGCTATCCGTGGCTGCAGTTGCAGGGTGATCAAGGGAACAGCCACCAGAGAAAATCCAAAGCCGGAAAAACTCTGAAGAAATGCTGCCGAAAATATGATCAAAGAGATCGATACGATGAATTGAGCACTTTGCCCTGGCATATGATCTACCTCCTGTATACGGTTGCCCGTTCTTTGTCCAATAATGAGGGCTTTATATGGATTTCTTTTTTTACTTGTCAAAATAAATCATCTTCGCAATGGCTTCTCATGTTTCTTGACATAATTCTGTCTGACGGAAAAATGCCGTTAAACACTGGGGAGAATGGCTTTTGAAAAAGGTATTACTATTGGTTATTATCTGTTTAATCGGGGTTATCCCTGTATTGCCGGAACCTCTGCCGATAAAACAGATTGAAACCATCATACCCAGCGAAGACACTCTTCAGGTTATTAATATTGAGCAGCAGAATATACAGACGGATTCTCTATTTTACGCTGCTGACAGCATTTCTTATTCAGAACCGAAAGAGCAGATCGATTTGATGGGCAGTGCTACCATAAATTATCAGAATTCACGGATAGAAGCAGATACCATATCTATCAATCTGGATCAGCAGCAGGCTTTTACCAGAGGGAAGTCTTATCTTAAAGATGGAAATCAATTTCTGTTCGGGCGTGAGATCTATTATGATCTTGATACCGAATGGGGTTTGATCAACCAGGGTGCCAGTAAATTCGATAAAGGCTATTATTACGGCAGGGAAATCCGCAAAGTTGATAAGAAGATTTTCGATGTCGATGATGCGATTTTTACGACCTGCAGTTCAGAATCTCCGCATTTCTACATTAAATCCAGCCAATTAAGGCTTTATCAAAGCGATAAAATAGTTGCCCGTCCGCTTCTTTTCTACGTCAATCATTTTCCTGTCTTTGCCTTTCCCTTTGGCACATTTTCGGTTGTCAGAGGCAGAAAATCAGGCATTTTGATCCCCTCACCCGGATATAACAAAACCGATGGGAAACTGATCGAAAATATCGCATATTATTATGCCTTTAAAGATTATGCGGATGCAACGCTTTATCTGAATTATTATGAAAAAACAGGCTGGAAGACAGGATTTACAGCCAATTATATCAAGCGTTATTTATATTCAGGTAAATTTCTGACCAGCCTGCAGAAGAGGGTCACAGGTCCTGATAAATACAATTATGAATGGCAGATCAAAGCAACTCATCACTCCGATCTTGGTTATGATTCGACCTTTGACCTCGATCTTGATTTTGTCAGCAGCCGACGTGTCTGGGAGGGAAGTGTAGATATTGACGAACGACTAAGCGAGAAGATCACTTCCAGAATGGCTTATAAAAGACCTCTCTGGGGCAGCGCTCTTAGAATCAGCGGTACGTATGTTGACGATTTTAAGAATGAGAAAAAAAATATAACACTTCCGCTGATCACTTATTCGCTTCCGTCAAAACCGGTTTACGAACTTTTTTTTAAAGATGATCTGGACGGTAATCCCTGGTGGAGCAATTTTTCTTATTCCTATAATTTACGGGCAGTTCAGGTTGGTGATATAAACGATCCGGATCCAAGTCTGGCAGAGATTTTTTATCAAACCAAAAAAGATACCACCGATGCCTACGAGATTCAACATAACGCCGCGATTAAACATAATTTTGGTCTGACTTACAGCTATATCATGAAAGGCTGGTTGAATCTTAGTGAGACTTTGTCCGGCAATGAGATCTGGTACGACCGGGATAAAGAGAACAACAAACTGGTTCGGGGATATGATTACAATTCCTATTCAAAGATATCTTTTTCCCTGTATGGATTGAGAGAATTTCCCGGATTTTATCTCAATTCTGTCAGACATATATTCAGTCCCCAAGTCAGTTATAGCCACAGACCAGATTTTACCAGGAATGATAAATACTACAGTTTTGGTGGGATTTATCTGAATCAGGGTGAGAAACAGCGTAGGATAGCCTTGTCACTGGAAAATAAATGGCAGCTCAAGATAGTTTCCGGAGAAAATTCTTTCAGAAAGATCAATGACTTTTTCAGAATAAATTCGAGCATTGGTTATGATCTGGAAAGTGAAGGTAGGGGATTCAGCAATATTTCTCATAATCTATATCTGAAACCGGGTCAATTGAATCTGGGGATTGCTGAGCTTTCTTTTACACCGTCAGGTAAAATCACGCAAGACACGTATGACCTAGAAGTGAAAAGTTTTACACCACGGGATTGGGATCTGGGGATAAGCAACTGGGATGCCGATCTCAAGACCAGTCTAACATTCTCAGGAGATGCTGTTTACTATGATTATTTTCCGGTAAAGGAAAACGAACTTGTTCACAGTCGGTTTTTTAATCCGGACAGTCTGGCGGAGAATGATTCGGAAGATACGATCAGCAGTCTTGAGGAGCTGGAGAGACTGGAGATCGACAAGAAAAACTGGTCGCTTACACTGAGCCATTACTGGGGAACTTCTAAAAGCAGATATGAAAATCATGATTATACGAATGATTTGAGAATATCACTGGCTGCCAGACTGACCAAAAACTGGCAGATAAGTTACAAGAATTATATCGATCTGGAAGAGATGGAGCCGGTTTCCCATTATCTGGTGATAACAAGAGAACTGCATTGTTGGAAACTTGTCTTTAAATATACGAAAGAAAGAAATTACTGGAGTTATAATTTCGAACTGTTCAATCTGGAACTTCCCAATGATCTGAAATTCAGCACATCCGGGAATAAAAAATAGAACGTCGGCGCGCCGACATCAACTCAATATCTTTTCCAAGAATTCTTTTAGATTCATCAATTCTTCCAGCAGTCTCAGATAAGATTTGTTATCTGTATCCTGAAGACTGATTTTTGAAATAGACTTTTTTAATTCCTTGATCTGAGACAATGCTGTCGTGATATCCGAAATTCCTGATCTGGTTTTAGGACGGCTGATTTGTCGTACTTGATCCCCGGTCAGTTTATCCTGCTGGATCCTGTTGAATAATCGAAAAATATCTTTTTCAGTTTTCTGCTTGGCAATTTCAACAAGGATTCTGCGGGGCATATCGCTGTTACGGCATTCCTGCTTGATTTTTTCCGGAAGTTTGTTCAGGCTCAATATTTCGGCAACAGTTGATCTGGCTTTACCGATCACATCGGATATCTGCTCCTGGGTATAATGATATTGATCGACCATTTTCTGAAGGGCTTCTGCTTCTTCCATAGGCTTGAGATTTTCGCGTTGAAGGTTTTCGATCAATGAAATTTCCATGGGATTTCC
>JAFGMF010000166.1 GCA_016927675.1 Candidatus Cloacimonadota bacterium | reverse complement strand
GTGTCCAGCTTTGTTATCTTCAGCCAGTCACAACAGCCGAAAGCTGGATCATGGCATTCCCAGTAGATTTTTTCAGGGAAAGGATTCCGGGAAGTTCTTTTCATATGATTGATCATCAAGGGAAGCTCCTGATCTGCGTAATCGAAGGAATGTCCGTATCCCCAATATTCTCTGTAAAAAAGATCAGCACCGGCATTCAACCCAAGCTGCATCAGTTTCCGCATTTCTGCAGCAGGATAAAGACCATCTTTATCGGTGTTGATGGCGTATACAGGGCGGTTTGCGAGATTTGCCGGATAAACGGGGATCCCTGTAACTGCTGATCCTACCGTTAACATTCCATTCAACGGATACAAAGCAGCGAAATTGCCGGGATCATTCAAAGCAAAATGAAATGAGCCTGATCCGCCATCGGAGAAACCGGTCAGATAAACTCTGTCATCATCAATATTAAATTCGTTCTTCATTTTCAGGATCAGAGTTTTGATATTAAGCATTCCAGTTTGATCCCACCACATGCAATCGGCATTTCCCAGGGGGATAAGTAGGATCCAGGATTCTTTTTCACAGATCGAGAGATAAATATTCTGCTTAAATGCTTCCAGAGGATCCTGGATAAATTCCTGTCTGCCGACACCTCCATGCAGGTTGATCAATAGAGGTGTTGACTTCAAAGGATCATAACTTGATGGTAAAACATAGATAAAAGGAGCTTTCAGTGTATCATTGATTGAGTTATATCCTATTTGTAAATCACCTTTTATAACAGGATCATCATAACCCTGAAAATTCTGAAAAAGTTGATACAGAGATTCAGAAGCTGAATTGGGATCGGCTGTGATTTCTGAGATATAATCTGTTAAATTGACTGCTTTCAGACCTGTCGAAACAGCAAGTATCAATATAATAAATTTAATAATGTTTTTTCCCATTTTTCAATCCTTCCATAGTGTGTTATTTAACCTTTCTGAGAGTCATTACAAAACTAGCCCCATTTGTAGAATTGGACTCCACAAATATACTGCCGCCATACTTTTCCACCGCTTTTCGCACAATAAAAAGACCCAATCCCGTATTACCTGTTTCGCCGAACCGGAAACTTTCCTCAAAAATCAGTTCATGGATTTCACGGGGAATTCCGCTGCCGTTATCGGATACTCTGATTTCACACCAGTTATTTCTGTGAGAAATAATGAAATCCAGATGATCTGCCTTGCCATGAAGAACTGCATTGCTGACAAGATTGACGAACACAGATTCAATCGTATCATCTGCCAGAACGCGTCCTTTGCCTTCAATTGTATAATCAAGTCGTGGGAATTCGGACATCACAGTATTGATGACTTCAGTCAATTCGAACATTTTCAAATCCTGATGAGAAGCAATAAAAATTTCCAGATCCTTCATTTTTCTGATCAGATCAATGCTCTGATTAATTGCCTGCAGGGATTCATCAATATATTCATCGCCGGGTGTATCCAGATAGATGTTCAGCGAACTACGGGCAACTGCAAGTTTGTTCATCAGATCGTGCCTGAGTATGCGATTGATCAGCTTCAGATGTTCACGATGGTATTCCAGCTCGGTATTTTTCTGGCTGATATCCTTATTGGCTTTATCCAGTTCGATATTTTTTAATTTATATATTTCCGCTTCCTTTTCCTTACTTTCCAATTCGTGCCTGGTGCGCATCTCGGCTATTTTATTACGTGTTTCCTGACTCATTATACTTTCTTTAAGTGTCATGAACTTTCTCGAATAATCAAGAGCACTTTTATATTCTCTTTTTTTTGAGTAAAGTTGAGAGTATGTCTCATAACATTCCATGATCATTCTCTTTTTTCTGTATTTTCGAGCAAGTTTCAAGGCTCTGTCCACAAAAGAAAAGGCAAATTCGTATTGTTTAAGGGCTAAGTAGATGTTGGAGATATTGATCAGAGTACTGATGATCCCGGATTCGTCTCCAATCTCCTCTTTCAAATGCAGCGATTCTTTATGGTATTCCAGAGCCTTATCATAATCTTTAAGGATTTTATGGATCACACCAATATTATTCAGAGTGATCGCCAGCCCTTCTTTGTCTCCGATAGCTCTTTTCAGATCCAGAGATTTACTGTAGTTAACCAAAGCTTTATCAAATTCCTTAATTTTTAGATAGAGATTGCCGAGATTATTATAAGATGCTGCAATCTGATCTTCGATCCCTGATTTCATGCGAAGCTTCAGTGATCTATTGAAGTATTCCAGAGCTTTGTCTGTATCTCCGGATAAATTATAAACGATCCCGATGTTATTGATAACATTAGCCATATCATCTTCGTCACCGATCTCTTCTCTTAATTTCAGTGATTTGAAGTAAAAAGAAAGAGCTTTCTCATAATCACCCATCTCCTTAAAAACAATACCAATATTGTTATAATCTGCAGCTGAAGTCCTTTTATCCTCAAGTACACGTGAAAGTTGCAGAGATTCTTCATAAAATTTTAAAGCTTTTCTATAATTATTCATTTTTTTATGAATGAATCCAATGGTATGCAAACATCTGGAAATGTAAATTTTATTACTCTGCTCCCGACTGAGTTCAAGAGCTTGTTCGATGTATTTCAGGGCTTCACGGTAATCGGAAACCTTAATGTAAATATTGGCTAACTCTACCAGATATTGCAGTTTATCGTCTTTAGCGATGATCTGGATCTTTCTCTTCAGTTGTTCAATTTCTTTCATAATGTTTATGTCCCTTCTTCTTCTTTCATCATTATCACGTTAAGAAATTACCAAAAAAAGCTGTTTTCATATCTAGGCAAGATATTTTCTCATTGATTTTGATAACTGTATTGGGGATGGCATTGAGTAAATGAAACAGCCATGTTTAAAGGAAAACACACAGGAGCATGATTAACTACCAAACCCCCTTTTATTCCCCCTTACAAAGGGGGACAAAAATCATCAATTGCATAATCTCTCCCTTGAGAAGGGTAGATGTCCGACACAGGAGGACAGAGTGGTTTTTAATCATATGAAACAGCCATGTTTGAGGACATAGGCGTTTAAGAAAAAGGAAATCAATCACATGAAATTGTTTTTTGTTGACAGTATTGGACTGAGACGATTTATTTTTTTTCAAAAATTCTGAAGATAACCAAAATTGGAGCAGGAATGAAAAAGATCTTGATTTTTATGCTGATATTATTTCTTGGCCAGATTCTTTTCGGGGGCATCCGATTCACGGCGGAAAACAATCTTAACGATGATGGTTCATCAATCCTGATCAACTGGCAATATTTCGATTTGGAACCTTCACTGATCGTTCTGGAAAGAAGTTCCGGTGAAGAAGATTTTCTTAAACTGACAAATCTTGAATTAGGTGCCAGCAGATATATGGATGGTAACGGAATCAAAACCGGTAAAGAATATTACTACCGGTTGATGCTTTACGACGCAGATGGAATATTGCTGGATTCGGCTGAATCATCGGCAGTTGCCAAAGCAGAATGGTTTAACACCGAGAAAATATCATTATTGATCATGGGGCTGATTATTTCAATTGCCATTTCTGCATATATTTATTCTGCCAAACAGGGGAAGAATCTCTACATCAGGAAGATTGCAGGTTTGGAATCGATGGAGGAATCTGTAGGCAGAGCTACCGAGATGGGCAGACCAATTCTATATATTCCCGGTACTCTTGATCTGGATGATATGCAGACGATCGCAGGCTTAACCATCCTGGGAAAGCTGGCTCAGAAGGCAGCCGAATATGATGCCAGGCTGATAGTACCTGTGTGCAGATCCATGGTTCTTTCCACAGCAAAAGAGATCGTAAAGGAAGCTTATCTGAAGGCTGGAAGACCAGATGCTTATGATCCGGACTCGGTTTTTTATCTTACAGATGATCAATTTGGCTACGTTGCCGGTGTTGATGGGATAATTGTACGAGAAAAACCAGCTGCTAATTTCTTTCTGGGTGCTTTTTATGCTGAATCCCTTATCCTGGCGGAAACAGGTTTCGCCAGCGGTGCAGTGCAGACTTCCGGTACCGCCATGCCGAGTCAGTTACCATTCTTTGTAGTAGCCTGCGATTATACACTGATCGGAGAAGAGCTTTTTGCCGCTTC
>JAFGMF010000165.1 GCA_016927675.1 Candidatus Cloacimonadota bacterium | reverse complement strand
TAAAATCAGCAGACATCAATTTATTATCATTCAGTAATTTTAACCAGAATTCTGCCAAAATTATCTCCTTTGAAATGAGTCAAAATTTCGTAGGTCTGTCCCTGCCCGTCCAAAGAAAATGAGGGGATCAGGTTATCTCCGATTATGATTTCATTATGACGGTCTTCACCCGGTTGAGCGGGATCGGTAACATAGCCGCGGAAATTGATTTTGATCGCAGCATCATTTCTGACTGTAGTTTCTGCCCCGATGATCTTTAAAACATCTCCCCGTTTTACCAAGAGAGTTTCTTCCGCATTCTTTACCATTTCCTGGTCATTGAGCAGCAATGTCATTTTCTTCAGGATGGGGTCTTCCAGAATGATATTGTGATATGCTATTTTATCACCCTTATATTTCACATAGATTTCATAGGTTCTGCCTCGATCCAGAGAAAATTTCTCGAGCAGATCCGTTCCGGTATTGATCAATATCCCGGTATCATCTTCAAAATTATTGATCGGATGAGGATAACCCACAAAATTGACCTGAGCTCCAAGGTCATTGGGAATTGTCGAAATGATCCGAAATTCAGAATCTCTGGCAATAGTGATATGCTCTCCGGGAAAAAGTAAATTCAATCCGCCGTTTATCTCTACCGCTAATCCACGGTAGTAAGATGATGCCTGTTCTGTCTGAGTCTGCTTGATCCGCAGAGAAACAGTACCGGCAACATACTTATCTTTTTTTATCAGAATTTCAGTGTCTTCGCTGATCAGAAATTGTCCGCCGAAATCATTGTTGTTACCATAACCTATGATGTCCGTGATCAAACCACGGTCGTAATTAGAATCTACGTGCAGAATCTCGATCCTCGAATCAGGCTGGATTTCCAGGATGCCCCCATCATCGACGATATGCCTTTGATCATTGACCCTGATAAGAACAAAATCCACATAAGGGATTTCCAGATATAATTTCGGGTGTGACGGAATTATCCCGAATATTCTCATCATTTCGTTGATCACCAGATTATGATGATAAACCTTCAGATCATCTGAAGGTAAATCTCTGGATGTTTCAATCCCGAAAGCAGGTATTTCCTGAACAGTTAAGGCATAATATGTTGCACTGTTCCTCTGTTCCTTGTGAGGTGAATCTTCCGCTACGGTATTGTGATTGTTAAAATGAAAATGATATTCTTCCTGAGGGATCTTCTGATTAACAATCCTGCAGACTTCATCGGCAATCTCACCCAGTTCGAAAGTCTCACCCTTTTCTGATGAATAATAAGATTCCACATCCGCAATTATGCACTGACCGTATTTCATCGGATTATGTTTGTCATCAATATATACAGGACGGTAAAAACCGCCTCCGTCATGTAAATTCAAAAGAACATCACTCTCGGAAATCAACTGTTTGAGCACCGTTACTACTTTATCTTCGTAGGTGTCTCCTTCCTGAACCCGAAAACGCCGATTCATATCCTTGAAGATAATCCGTTTGTTCTTGATAATGGAAAGCAAATTAGCTCTTGGAACGACAATTAAATTTCCTCTTTCAAGCGAAACATCTACATACAGATCTGCCGAAAGATAACCGCCGGGTTCATCTCCCTGAATTCCACCTATCAACATCATTGTTTTTCCGGGATGTGATCCGTAAATCCGATAAACTCTGAGCTCATAGTCGGTGTTTTTAAAATAAACCTCTTCTTTAAGCCCCTCATCATGAGCGGAAAGTTGGATAAAAAGTGTGATAGTGATGATAAATATGATCTTGCCTAATCTTGAAAATCTCATTCTTCAGGGTTTCCCGTTATCTTTTCGATGATTTTATTCTGTTTCCAGTCTTCCTGAAGGATCTGCCATTTGCCTCCTTCCTGTGTCCAGAGCAAAGTCTTTTTCCCAAAATCATCATAATTGTCGGCAAAATAGAACTGATCACACATTACCAGTAGATATCCTCCGGTTACCAGATACTCCAGATGAGTAAGATCAACTTTGATGAATTTCTTTCCGGAAATCACGTTTTTCTTGTAAACTGACCATTGGGCAAAGTCCATATTTTTATATGGAGCATAAAATTGTGGGTGATAAAAATCAAGATAGGTAGAAATATCCATATCCTGCCATGAATAACTCCAATCAGATACAAGTTTGACTATTTCCTCGCCCAGTTTTAAGATTTCCGTTCTATCCCACCATACTATTTCTTCGGTGATCAGAACAGGGGTGATTCCGATATTAACATATTGATAAAGAATTTTCAGATCATTGTTTAAAAAGGCAATACAGCCCCGGGTATCGTGAGCTACAATATTATCAGTATCTGAGCCATGTAGCCAGATGCCATTACCTCCCCTCAAAAAAACTTTGTCCAGCGGATTGGGATAGTTTATGGCAAAAGCCCCCGCTCCATATAAACCCGGAATGTCTTCTTCAGGGATAAATTCTGTGATCCTGTAAAAACCTTCCGGTGTTTTCATATCACCTTCTTTCGTTTTAGGGCCCTTTACCCGGCCAGTCGATACTTCAAAACCCTGAATTATCTCCAATCCGAGTTCATGATTCATTACTTGATACAAATACGCCCTCTGAGTGGACTTCTCAACAACAATAACAACTTCCGGATAAGGTTCCAGATTGATCAGATTTACAAAATCTTTCGGAAGTTTATTCTCTAATCCATGAATAGGTACACAGAATATTATTAAAAGAATCAAAATCAGACTGCTATATACTCTCATTTTTCCTTTCCTGTAACTTCTTTGAACTCATTAAATACACGAAAATTTAACAAATTAAAAAACTGTGTTTTTGGCAATAAAAATCTATTTCTGATAAAATAGTGGACAGATATTTACAAAAAATGGGAAATTCGGAAAAAAGTCACTCGGAGCTTGAAATGTCTCATAAATTGTTTCTTATTGATGGAACAGCAGTAATTTACCGGGCTTACTTTGCGTTTATCAGAAATCCGCTGATCAACAGTAAAGGGCAAAACACCGGTGCAGTATTCGGTACTCTTAACTCATTTCTCAGGCTGGTGGAAAAATACGACGTCAAATATGTCGCCGTTTCCTTCGATCTGCCAGGAAAAACCTTTCGCCATGAAATTACTGATACCTATAAAGCAAACAGACCACCGGCACCGGACGATCTGATCGCCCAGATTAAACCGATTAAAAATTTCTTTGCTCTGATCGGACTGAAAGAAATTTCGCTTCCCGGCTTTGAAGCTGATGATGTCTTGGCAACTTTGGCAGAGGAATTCAAGAAAGATTATCAAATTGTCCTGGTGACTGGCGACAAAGATTTTGTTCAGCTTGTTGATGATCGGGTAATGCTTTACGATCCTTTTAAAGAAAAGGTTGTCCAGAAAGAGGAAGTTAAGAAAAAATACGGTCTGGAACCCGACCAGTTTATCGATTATCTTGCTTTATGCGGAGATTCATCAGATAACATTCCCGGAGTGAACGGGATCGGTCCGAAAGGAGCAGTAAAATTACTCGATCAATTCGGAGATCTGGAAAATATCTATCAAAACCTTGATAAGATACAGAACAGCGGAATTCGTAGTAAACTCGAGACTTCACGTGAAAATGCCTTTCTGTCTCAGAAACTTGCCCGGATTGTCCGGAATGTTCCACTTGATAAACCCTCTGTTGCCGATCTTTCCTTTCAATTTAATGATCTCGAGAAAGCCCTGCCTCTTCTCGCTGAACTGGAATTGAATTCGATTACCAGAAAGATTCAGTCCCGGGAAGTCGAATCACAAGACGTTCAGCAGGAACTTGATCTGGGAATCAATGGGATTTCTTCTCATGTTGAAAAATCCCCATCCGAAGAATTTAAAACAATCATTGTAGATGATATTGCCAAATTCAACGATTTAAAGAAAGATCTTGAACAGCAGGAATTTGTTGCTCTGGACACTGAAACGTCATCACAATATCCCATACAGGCAGAGTTGGTAGGGATTTCTCTCTGTTTTGAGCAGAATAAAGCTTATTATCTGCCTGTATCACATAAACTTGCCGAGAATCTTGATACTCAGAAGATAATTGCAGAACTTCCAAAGAGCCTTGAAAATAAAACATTGATCGCTCATAATTTCAAGTACGATTATTTGATTTTACTGCGGTCAGGATGGGAAGTAAATAACAATGTGTTTGATACGATGATCGCAGACTATCTGCTGCACCCAACTCAAAGGCATTCCCTGGCTGCCTGTGCCCAGAGAGAATTTGGTTATGCAATGACGCCTATCAAAGAATTGATCGGTTCCGGGAAAAAGGAGATAACCTTCGATCTGGTTCCGGTCACCCAGGCAGCTGCCTACGCCTCTGCTGATGCCTGGATAACTTGGCGGCTTTACGATCAGTATCAAATTCAACTGCAGCAGGAAAATCTGGATGTGCTTTTCAGCAGGATCGAACTTCCCCTCTTCCGCGTACTTGCCCGGATGGAGATGAACGGTGTTTATGTAGATCCCGATATTTTAACGGAAATCTCGAAAAAAAATCAGAAAGAGAT
>JAFGMF010000164.1 GCA_016927675.1 Candidatus Cloacimonadota bacterium | reverse complement strand
GCTTATACGGAAGTCTCCACCCGGAAGTCCCTGCCACAGCACGCTGTGTCGAGGAACTCCCGGGTTCAATTATCAATAAACAAAAACTACTCCGCTGTTGGGGAAGATCCATTCATTTTCTTCAGAATGAATTTTAATTTTTCCTTTCTCTTCAATAAGCATCGGATATCTGTTTTTACCGGAAAATATGGGAACTGCTTCAACTTTGCTAAAAAGATCATGATAATGAAATTCCAGGTTTATCCCTTTGGTCATTTCGATCAGATAGATTGCCATCTGATGGGAATTTCTGGGATAATAGGTTCTTGTTCCGATCGAATAGTGGACTTTTTTTCCAATCAGATCTGCCAGCTCGGGGTGCCAGCAGCGAATTTCCACCGCATCGTTTTCCACAACCAATTTGTGTTTCAGCTCAATTCCGTTGATTGAGACCTGAGTAATCCTGAATAAATCTTCATTGAGCATGCAGTTATCATCAAAGAGCCATCTGTATTCCACCTGGGGATGCAGAAAATACTTCTCCAGCGTTTTTTCACTACAGGCACAGACCACATAGAAAAAGTCGTTCTCCAAAACTTTATTGAAAGTTAGGTTTGTATTTACTTCATGGAATTCGGAAAATTTATTATCAGAAGTATAGTTAAATTCAACGATATGGTTAAAATTCTCCCGATAATGGATCTTTCTGTCTTTCTCAGTAAAAAGCCTCTCCAATATCTCCTGATAAACAAGATTTGCAATCGATTTGCTTTGCAGTCTCTGTTCAATGGAAGCTTCGATGATCAAATTCAACTTATCATCGGAATAATCATGAGAGATAAAATCCCTTCTCAACAAGGGGGAATCTGAGACAATACTGCCTTGTCTGCGGTAATAACGTTTTGCCCGACGGCCGGTTTGACAAAGCAACTCATAAGCAGAGCCTGAATATAGAGCTGCCAGATTTTCCACTCTGATCTCTGTTTTGCCTTTACCCAGAAGAATTACTTCATCACCAACATTAACCGAAGGAACATCAGTTACATCAACCGCGGTCATATCCATACTGATCTTACCCAGAATCGGACAAATTTGATCCCCGATCTGAACAACACCTCTATTTGACAACAGGAAATCATAACCATCTGCATAACCAACAGGTAAAATCGCGTAATCCGTTTTTCGTTCTGCCATGAAAGTTCTATTATACCCGATGGATTGTCCCGGTTCAGTTGAATTGAGAAAACTGATCCTGGTCTTAAACGTCATCACAGGTTCCAGATGTACTTCCTGCCGCAGAGTTTGATCGGGATAAACCCCGTAACTGAGCAAACCGAGTCTTACCAGGTTAGTGAAATCTGCAGGCGCAGTAACTACTCCGCTGCTGTTGGCAATATGAATAAATTCCGGTTTCCAGGTCAACTCAGCAATAAGTTCTTTGAACTGCTGTTTCTGAAAACTGGTAAATTCCGGGTCGTTTTCACTGGCGGCGTAATGAGAAAAGATCCCTTTAATATTGATATTTGAAAGCTTTCTGATTCTATTGATGATGTCCTTTGCCTGAGTAATTGGAATCCCGCTGCGTCCCATACCGCTGTCGATATTAAGATGTACGTGACATTGCTCAGATTTACCGGCGTAGAATCTATTGAGTTCAAGAGCAAAATCGAGAGAAGAAACTGCAGGTTCGAGATTATACTCCCAGATCCTGCTAATCTCGGTTTCTAAAGCCGGAGAAAGGATTAGAATCGGGATATTGATCCCCTGATAGCGCAGAAGCATTCCCTCGTCTGTGTTGGCAACTCCGAGATAGCTGCACCCGCATTTGATCGCTTCCTGGGCAATCTCAAATGCGCCCAGACCATAAGCATCAGCTTTTACGATCTGCATAAAATGTGTGTCAGGATTGAACAGCTTTTTCAGGTTCTCGATATTTGCAGCAAAACTATCCAGATCAATTTCACTCCAGCTTCGGTCTGAAGGCATATAAACTTCCTTTTACCTGGTTTAACTAGAAAAATTTAGCTGCAATAGATGCCAGATAAGATCTTTCCCCTTTGTTCAGGGTTATATGACCAACTATACGTTCCCGCTTCAACTTCTCTACTGCAACACTGAGTCCGTTACTCTCTGAATCAAGATAGGGAATATCGATCTGATAGGGATCACCTGTTAAAACGATCTTGGTCCCTTCACCTGCCCTGGTAATGATCGTTTTCATTTCATGGGGGGTAAGATTCTGAGCTTCATCGACTATGATGAACTGATCAGGTAAACTACGACCTCTGATATATGTAAGCGGTTCGAGCTCAATAAAACCGAAATCCAGATAATCTGCCAGCTGAGGATTCTTTTTCCCGAAAATCTTACCGTTTTCGTTATCCTGCTTCTCATTTTTGTTAAAAAGCAGAATCTCCATATTATCATAAATCGGCTGCATCCAGGGATTGAATTTCTCAGATTTTGAGCCTGGCAGATAACCAAGATCTTTGCCCAAAGGTGATATCGGACGGGAAACCACCAACCGGGTAAAATTATCCTGCTCTACCACCTGATTCAAACCTGCGGCCAGAGCCAGCAACGTCTTGCCGGTTCCGGCTTTACCCAGTAAACTAACCAGTTTTACGGCGGGATCAAGCAACAACTCAAACGACATTCTCTGTTCGTCATTTCGGGCTTTAATTCCGAAAATCTCCTGATCATGATAAAAATGGAGAGGATAGAAGGTGTTGTTGTCAGGTGAATAACGCACGATGATCTCAGCTTCTTCATCATCTGGTTTCCGGCATAATCTGATGAACTGGTTCGGGAAAAACTCTCCGTTGTTATCCTTTTCGAAAATATTGTTGAGATATTGTTTGTCTTTGAATTTATCGGCAATCCGCTTGTTCAACTTGATCGTGGTAAATCCATTGTACAGTTCACTGAAATTGACCCTGTCTGTATCATAATTTTCAGCATCCAGGCCAACTGCATCGGCTTTTATCCGGACATTGGCGTCTTTTGAAACAAGAATCACGGGTATCTCAGGATTATGTGTTTTGATATACAATGCCGTTCCGATGATCAGATTATCGTTGGTATCTGTAATCAGAACATGACTGGCGGTTTCCGAGATATTCCTGCTGATCACCACCTGAATAATCCCACCCTGCTCTGTCTTCACGCCATCCTGCAAACTGCCGTCTTCCCTCAGTTTATCGAGGTATCGACCTATCTGACGGGCATTTCTGCCTTTTTCATCAAGTCCTTTCTTAAAATTATCAACTTCCTCTATTACAACAATTGGAATTACAACATGATTATCTCCGAAAGAGAACATCGATTGCGGATTGTGGATCAAGACATTTGTGTCCAAGACGAAAATTTTCTTCATAAAATCTCCTGCCAATTTTTATGATTATTTAAGTTCATTATTCATTTCAGTAGTAACTCATAGTTGTCAATATAAAATACGCATAAATTCTTAATGGAAAAAAATCTTGCATTAAAGAACAGATGATTTTTTCTGACTTTTAATATTTTAAGGAGCCTTAAAAAAATGGGTATTCGCAGAAAAGGAAGAGAGATTGCTGTTCAGACCCTGTATGCGCTGAATTATCAGATCAACGCTCAGGAACTCAAAGATCTGCAGACTGAACAGATAAAGGCTTATCTGATCGATATTGCTGGAGATAAAGAAATAGGTGTCGACGATAAGATCTTCTCTTTTGCCGAATCACTGCTATATAATCTAATCCCGAAAATCGATCAGATTGATGAACAGATAATGAACCATTCTACCAACTGGAACATCAACAGAATCGCAAACATCGATAAATCCATACTCAGAATAGCAATCTATGAGCTTCTGTTTACCGAAACAGCTCCACCGATCATCATGAACGAAGCGATCGAGATCGCTAAAAAATACTGCTCCGAAAGCTCCGGTAAGTTTATTAACGGTATTCTCAATGCTATTTCCGGAGCGGATAATGTCTGAAAATAATCTCCTGGTAAGTATCGGAATAATTGTTCATAATGAAGCGGCTAACATAGCAAAGCTGCTTAATGCCCTGAAGAATCAGAACCTCAACCGGGTGGTAATCAGGGAAATCATCATCGTTTCAAGCGCTTCAACAGACGCTACCGATGAGATCGTTGAAGAATTCTCTAAACAGGACAAACGGATAACTTTGATCAGAGAAAAAGAAAGACGTGGAAAATCAGCTGCCATCAACCTTTTCCTCAAAGCTGCAAACAGCGAAATCCTAATCATTGAAAGCGGAGATACAATCCCGGCTGTCGATACGGTTGAAAAATTAATCATTCCCTTTTTCGAACAATCTATCGGGATGACAGGCGGACGACCCGTTCCTGAGAACAGTCCGGATAATTTTATCGGGTACAGTGTAAATCTTCTCTGGAATCTGCATCATAAAATGGCTCTGATCAATCCCAAACTCGGTGAAATGGTTGCCTTCCGAAGATTATTTGAAAATTTACCCGAGCAGAGTGCGGTCGATGAAGCCAGTATCGAAGCTCTGATCAGGTCTGCCGGATTGAAACTGAAATACATCGGAGATGCACTGGTCTATAATAAAGGTCCGGAAAACCTGCGAGATTTCATCAAACAGAGAAAACGGATCGCTGCAGGTCATCTCTGGCTAAAAGATGTTCAGAATTACAGCGTTGCTTCTCAGGATAAGAAACTGCTGATAAAACT
>JAFGMF010000163.1 GCA_016927675.1 Candidatus Cloacimonadota bacterium | reverse complement strand
TTTGCCCAGACAGCAGATTTATATGAACTATTCATTGCCTGTAACTCCCTGTTGTTTTCCCAGGCAAGTCCTATTGCTGTCTCAAGATCAATTACTTCAATTGCATGCGATATCAGAAATATTCCCAATATCAAACTTAAAAAGATTAATCTCATGTTTACCTCTTTATTCATTGCTTATGCTCTTCCATACAGTGTCTGACAATTTCTCTCCCATCTCGGTCAGATTCAATTTCTCGTTGAGAATGTGGTAGATCATTGTTCCCTCACCCAATGCATTGATCAGAAAAACTACTGTATCGCAGTCAAGATCCGGTTTGATCAGACTGTTTTGTTGAGCTTTCTTAAATATTCCTACAAGATGTTCCCGATGATTCAGATGAATTTCTCTGTGTTTTTCTCTTATCCGGGGAAATCGATTGAAAGCCTCAAGCATCAACAGGTAAAAATTCGATTCACCGATACCTGTCGTAACGGCAATCCTGTTCAGAAAAACATCAACCTTGCCCAGGGAAAGAAAGTAATTCCGGATGATTTCCTGCAGACTCCGGGAATTTTTATATATCTCAAGCTCCCATCTTTCAAATTCAGCAAAAAGATAATTTATTGTATCGATAAATAGCTGTTCCTTATTTTTAAAATGATGATAGATCCCTCCTTTGGTAAAATGGGATTCCTCCACTACATCGCTGATGCTGGTGGCATCATACCCTTTATGCAGAAAAATTCTTAAAGCAGCCTGTAGAATTTTCTGTTTAGATTCCATTCACTCCCCCTTCAGAAAAGTCCGGGTCATTTTAAACCGACCGTTCGGTATGATTTTTCTAAGGTTCTGATTTCTGTCAATTATTTTATCTCTTTATTTGTTATTGATTGTTAGTATTTATCTATCAAATGATTACCGTGCTAAGAATTCCTCATCATCTCACGTTTTCTGTATTATGATGAGTTTTGTATGATTAAAAATCCATCAATCCAGCAAACTTTGACATGTCTAGTTTCACTGCTCAGCGTAGGAACGAGTTGCAGAGAATCGAAGAGGGTGAAGTATTAATCGCGCGTTTGCGTGTTTTACTTAAATGAACCTGTATTATTTAAAATCTACAAATTTTCTAAGGTGCTGCTGTCAAAGTCTGAAACGATTGCTTTCAGCAATTTGATCAATTCCTGATAATCATCTAACGAAACCATGCAGTTATGACTGTGTGCATAACGTACGGGAACGCCCAAGACGATGGTAGGGATGCCAAATGCTGCTGTATAGAGCTGCATCCCGTCTGTTCCGCCACCTTTTCTTACTGCCGGTTGATAGCGAATTTGATATTTATCGGCTGTATCAAGAATTATTTTTTTTAAGCCTTTATGGACAAGGAGGGTCGGATCGAACAGCCTGATATGACATCCTTTACCCATGGCTGTTTGAGTTTGACCTGAATAGCCCGGATAATCATCTGCCGGGGCACCTTCCAGGATCAGACAAAGATCAGCTTGCACTGTCCGGGCAAGAGTCCTTGCTCCGCGGGTTCCGACTTCTTCCTGAACGCTGCCCGTTAATAATACTGTATTCGGATGAGTGTTGTCTTCAAGATATTTGCCGAGTTCGATCAGGGCGGCAATCCCGATCCGATCGTCAAAGGCTTTTGAAAAGACAATGTTGCTTTCAGAATTATAATGAAAATTCGGAACGGGGACTACGGGATTTCCCAGTTTAATTTTGAATTTTTCCATAACTTCCCGGTCGGAAGTAGCACCAATATCGATGAACATTTTATTTAGATCCGGTTGTTCTTTTCGATCTTTCTGGAAATGAATCGGAAGAGAACCGATTATTCCGGGAATTGCCTGATCGTCTTCATTAATAATTTCAACAGGTGAAGATAACAGAGTATTGGGGTCCCAACCACCGATATTCTGGAATCTGATAAAACCGGATGGCAAAATTGCAGATACCAGAAAACCGATTTCATCAAGGTGTGCACAAAGTAATATTCGAGGTTCCTGTTTGATTCCCGAATAAAAAAAAGTATGATTTCCGATCCTGTCATGTTCAATTCTGTCTGCTGAAGGAAGCTCACGTTTCATGATGGCGGAAACGGCACTTTCATGCCCCGAAATCCCTGATGTTAAAGTCAATTCCCTGATCAATTCTATCTGGCTCATAAAATCTCCTTGAAACTCAGCCAAATCAGATTGTCTTACCGGTCAAGTTAAATTTCCATCTTTCCCGTTGATCATCTGATATCAATACAGCTTGGCTGATGAATATCCCAAATTAAATCTGGAAATTTTCATCGCTTTATCATCTCCTGATCAGACTGAAAATGCAGCTGATTTATTTTTCAGAAAAAACCTTTTGCTCATACTTTTTCGATTTTTTTAATCTGCCCCTTGGCTGTAATCAGGTAAAATGCCGGGATAACAAACAGGGTCATCAGCGTTGAAACGATGATACCGCCGATACTGACAATACCGAGAGGTTGACGCATCTCAACACCCGAAGCTCCTACACCTATCGCCATCGGCATCATTCCGAAGATAATTGCTATTGCACTCATCAGAATCGGCTTTAATTTTGTCGTACTCGCTTCCAGCAAAGCATCACGAGTCGGCTTACCGGCGTTTCTCAACTGCTGTGTATAGTCCATGATCAGAATTGCAGCATTCACCACAATCCCTAAAAGCATGATAATTGCCATCATAACAACCATACCCAGGTTTAACCCGGACAGGTACAGGCTGATAAACACCCCGATCAATGCCAGGGGCATGGTCATCAGGATCAACAGAGGTTTTGCCAGGCTTTCCAGTATTGCCGCGAGTAACATGTAAGTAAGCAGAATGGCTATCATGAATGCCTTTCCCATCTCACGGTTGTTCTCTTCCATCATTTCACTGGTACCGCCCCAGTCAAATTTGAATCCTGCAGGAAGATCAGTATTATTCTGCAGGGATCTGAGTTCATTTACAACATTGCCAAGAACAAATCCCTTGGCAATATCGCCGGTGAACTGAACTGATTTTATCTTATCACGATGTACTATCTTGCTGGTACCACTGGTAAATACTATATCTGCCAGCTGTGAAATCCGGTATGCCCCCATGGGTCCGATCACAGGAATATTTTTTATCTTTTCCGGAGTGTTAACCGCAGCCTCTTGCAAAGATAGAATGATATCGTATTCTTCTCCCTGTTCGCGATAGGCAGAAGCGGTAACGCCTTCCAGAGAAGATCGTAATGTCATTGCAATATCATAGATGGTCAACCCGGCAGCAGCCAGCTTGTCCCGCTTGGGCAG
>JAFGMF010000162.1 GCA_016927675.1 Candidatus Cloacimonadota bacterium | reverse complement strand
TCCGCAGGGTGGAGCAGTACCGAAATCTCCATGAGATTTAGCCCAGACATGTTCTCGATTCCAATCGGAAGGACCACCGCCGAAATCATCTTTAGCTCGGGACCAACCGGTATAGACCAGGATGACATTATCGGAATTTTGGGGATCTTCATCGGTATCTTTCAAGATGAAATCACGCAGATCATCATAGGAAAATTCTACATGATCCTTGATAATATCATTCAAAGCAGATTTGAGTGCTTCTCCGGAGAGGTATTCAGTGCCGTCATAGTATCCATCGGGAATATCACTGAAAAGAGAGAAACAGAAAACGGAAATCAGAATTATCAAAAGACTTCTCATAACATCCTTTAAAACTGTTTAAGTAGATTAACCATCTCAAGTGCGGCGACAGCTGCATCGTAGCCTTTGTTTCCTGCTTTAGCGCCTGCACGTTCAATTGCATCTTCAAGAGTATCTGCTGTAATAATTCCGAATATAACAGGTAATCCATTATCCAGATTTATCTTGGCAATACCCTTTGCCACTTCACTACAGATCAGTTCATAATGATCAGTTGCACCTCTGATCAATGTACCAAGGCAAATTATCGCATCGTATTTTTTTTGTAAAACCATTTTTTGGGCAATTATAGGTATTTCAAACGCTCCCGGAACACGACAGATATCAATATCCTTTTCTGACACCTGATGACGTTGAAGTGCATCGAGTGCCCCGGCAAGTAATCGCTCACTGATAAACTCGTTAAAACGACTGACAACCACACCGATTTTTACATTTACTCCCGTTAAGTTTCCTGAATAATTCATAGACTTTTTTTCTCCTCTAATTTTTCATCAGCAGGGGCAATTATCTCTTTCAGCAAGTGTCCCATTCGATTCTTTTTTGTTTCAAGATAATGATAATTGTATATATTCGGTTCAGATTCAAGAGGGATTCTTCTGGTAATTTCAATCCCGTTGATTGACAGGCAATTGATTTTGTCTGGATTATTCGTGAGCAAACTGATTTTGATGAAACCCAGTTTTTTCAGAATATTAACTGCGGGAGTATAATCTCGCAGATCAGGAGCTAAACCCAGTTTTAAATTTGCTTCAACAGTATCAAATCCTTCATCCTGTAGTTTATAAGCTTTTAATTTTTCAATGAGACCGATGCCTCTGCCTTCCTGTCTCAAATAGATCAAAATGCCTGAACCGGATTCAGAGATCTTTGCCAGGGCTTTATCCAGCTGGTAGCCGCAATCACAACGGGCTGAGTTGAAAACATCTCCCGTAAGACATTCTGAGTGAACCCTGACCAGAGGAATTTGTGAGTTCTTCCCTGTCTGTGAATATACCAGAGCAAGATGGGGTTCCTTATCAGAATATTCCGGGAAAGCATAAAGATTGAATAAACCATGAACCGTAGGGAGAGTGATCGGAGCATGATCAAGCGAAATCGGGTTTTTCTGTTTGATAAAATCTATCAATGTCTGGATCCGGAGAATTTTAAGATTATATTTACCGGAGATAGCCTCAAGAGTTTTCTGCCGGGCCATTCTGCCGTTTGTTGCCAGAATTTCGCAGATCACTCCAACTGGTGAACATCCTGCAAGTTTCATCAGATCGACAGTTGCTTCGGTGTGACCATTACGTTCCAGGGTGCCCCCCGAACGGGCGATCAACGGAAAACAGTGCCCGGGTTGCCTGAAATCTGAGGCAGCTGCATCCGGATCTGACAGTTTTTTCAGGGTAAACGCCCGTTCAAAAGCCGATATTCCCGTATCAGCATCTTTATGATCAATCGAAATCGTGAAGGCTGTCCCGAGAGGATCGGATGAATCAATGCACATCGGCTTCAGTCCCAGACGTGCTGCCCACGTCTGGGTCAGGGGGGCACAGATCAAACCCCTGCCATATCTGGCCATAAAATTTATCGCTGCCGGTGTGACGTACTCGGCGGCCATGACAAAATCTCCTTCGTTCTCACGTTCTCCGGAATCAGTTAATATGATCATTTTACCTGATTTTATCTCAGCAATGGCTTCCTTAACAGTTGTATATGGCATAAATACCCCTCATTTTATAAATCCATTTAATCGAAGTGATTGATAAGTTATCTTACTAGGTTTAACGTTCTGAAAATGTTCCCTCTGATCTTCAATGACGGAATTCACATATTTACCAATAATATCAGTTTCCATATTAACCTGATCACCGGGATGTAATGAGCTTAAGTTTGTCGTGCTGAGGGTTTCTGGTATAAGGCTTACAGAAAATGTATTGCGATCAAGATCCGATACTGTCAGGCTGACACCATTGAGGGCAACAGAACCCCTCAGAATCAGAAACTTGTGAAAATTTTCAGGAATCTGAAAAGAGAAAATTTCTGTGCGACCAGATTTTTTTCGCTTCAGAAGAGCAATTGTTCTATCGACATGACCTGTGACAAAATGCCCTCCAAGAGGAGATCCAGGTGTTATCGCCGGTTCCAGATTTAAAAGGTCGCGGTAATTAAGCGAATTCAAGGCGGTCGCTTTCAATGTTGAAGGCAGCAGATCAGCTTCAAATCTGTCTTGTAAAATCCTGCAGACCGTCAAACATACTCCATTTACGGCAACACTGCTGCCATAATCCAGTTTTTCGAGAATTCTGTCACATCTTATGGTAATTGTATCAGTACCGGATTGCCGGTTAAAACAGATGAAAGTTCCGAGTTCTTTAATCAATCCCGTAAACATAAGAATTCCCATCTTGATTTGGATAACAGGTTATCATGACATTGTCCCCGATCTTAGTGAATTTTGGATTTATTAATTTATGAAGTTTCTGATAAGGAATATCTGCTTCATCGC
>JAFGMF010000161.1 GCA_016927675.1 Candidatus Cloacimonadota bacterium | reverse complement strand
AAGAGAGGTAAAACGAATTATCCCCGAGGTAGAACCTCGAGGAGTTCTTTTGATAAATGATATGAGTGAGATTAGACCAGGAATCCGTTCAGGTTGTTGATCTTACAATTATTTATAGAATATCTGCTGCTACAGATAAATGCTTTATTCGTATCCCGAAAAAACAGGTTTTTTTTCTACTTAATCAAACCGAAAAGACCTTGCATGAGAGAATTCAAACAGGATAAAGTTATTTTTTAGAAACAGTTAACCAAAACGATAAAAACTCCTTTTTTTTTCGGCATAATATTTCATTTTGATATCTTGACAATTAACATTTGAAAATAAACTTAGCATTAAATTTTGGACTTTATCAGTTCAAAAAAATTGGAGGCATACATGAAAAAGAAAAAGTTATTTATTTGGACAGCTTTAGTCATTCTATTCTCTTTATTAATGATTTCCTGTAGCAAGGATAGTTCTACAGAACCCGATGATAATGAGCCATTATTTACCGAATTTTACGGAACACCTACTATCACTCCATCAGCAATATTTACCAATGAGGCTACTGATGTAACAATAAGAGCAAGCATATCTGCCAATCCCGATTTAATGGATGATGGTGTAAATCTGGTACGAGTTGATGCTGATAACAACGTAATTGAAGCAATTTGCCAACTTTATGATGACGGTAACCTTACCAATGGTGATGAGATACTGGGTGACAATGTCTATTCTGCGATCCATTCTTTTAATTTAGCTTCTACCGGAGAGATCCGTCTGAGAATAAGTGCCACAACTATGGACGGCAATGATGAAATAATAGACTATTCCGACGTTTTTCTGCTTATGGCAGTTGATAATAACGGTGATGCAGATTATATTGAAGTAAGCACAATGCAGGAGAACATTGGGAATACTTTTGAGACAAATCTTGAAAATTCCGATATAGAAACCGCATTGGAAGAAACATATAACTGGATCCTGCTACAGCCTGGCATTGAAAATACCGAAATGAGAGAAAATGGCATAATGATCGAATACGAAAACGGAATAATCGGCGGTATCATGGTTTATCAGGCTGATGAACAGGGTGAAATAGATACTAAGGGGTGGAGCAGCAGTAAGCGTCAAGATCATCATTCACTCGATTTAAAATATCAGACCAGGGGAGATAACAATAAAATTACTCCACGAGTTACTGATGAAGAAGATGTTATCGGTAACAACAACATCCTTATCTGGGCACCTTTTGAAGCTGCTTTTAAAACTGACATGCGTCCCAGCCTTGAAACTATTATTGATAATACTGAGCAGGAAGTTAATCTGGTAACGATGGCAGATGCTGAATGCTCAATAGCTTCCTTATATTCCCTCACCGATTATGGCCTGGTAATATTTGATTCTCACGGGTCCGAAGGTAAAGAACTTGGCACCGGAGAAGAAGTAACCAACTGGACATTTCTCCAGAACTATATTAATCTTCTACTGAAAAGAGTAGCGATCTGGACTAATGTGAAAGTAGGATATAATGGTGGTGTAGCAGTTAAGAAGGACATTTTTGTCATTCGCGCCCCCTTTATCAGTTCTCTTCCGGGTACTTTTCAGAATGCCCTTATTTTCAATGGCTCCTGCGAAAGTACTATGAACAGTGATTTGAAAGATGCTTTCCTGAGTATCGGGGCAAAAACTTATTTTGGCTTCGATAAAGTAGTGAATACAACTTTCTGCAAAAATGTCTGTGATGATATTGTACAAGATGTTGTGGTAGATTTTAAAAATACCGGTGATGCCTTTACAGCAGGGCAGAATGATCCCCAATCACCAAATGCTCTTTTTGAAATGTATGGAAGTGAAGAACTGCATTACTCCATGGACTTGATCAATGGAGATTTCGAATACGGAAATCTAACTGGCTGGAGCAGATCCGGTGATGGCAGGGTTATCACTCAGCTTGGCTATATAGGCCCAACACAGGGATCATTTATGGGAATAATTTCTACAGGGCTGGGTTATACAACTGACAGTGGATCAATCTATCAATCTTTCAGGGTTCCGGAAAACGACTACCAATTATCTTTTAAATGGAATTTCCTCTCTGAAGAATTTATGGAATATGTCGGTTCTCAATATCAGGATTATTTCAAGGTTTCAATTATCGATAATGAAGGATATGAATCTGTCATAATGTATAAAGATATCGATGGAATAGCCGAAAACTACAGTCCTTACCTGGTTTCTCCCGATATTGAGTTTGATGTTGGGGATGTTTACGCCACAGGTTGGAATACCTTCAGCTATGATCTAGCTTTTTATACCGGACAGATCGTGACTATTAAATTTACCTCAGGTGACGTGGGAGACAGTGCCTATGATACAGCAATCCTGCTGGATGAGATAAAAGTGGGTGAAGATCAATAGCTGTTTAATATGAGAAATCCATGAAATATGCTGTCATAATTTTGATCTTATTCATTACTTTAATTGGATGTAAGAACATGGTACAGACTAAAACAGATATCAGCTATTTTGAAAATGGAACTGAAATTCAGATCACCCTGAACTCAGAAGAAGATCAGGAAAAGTTGTTTACTCTGATCAACGAGCTTATTCTGAGTACTGACGACATGCTGCGCCTGCTGGTATCACAGGACAGGATTGATCAGTTAAAGCAAGAAGCTTCAGGTATAGAACTAAGCTTTAAAGATAATATCAGAATTCATTCCAAAGAAATGGGCGATCATGATGTTGACAAAATTCTGATTCCTTTCACAGGAGAATTTGTGGGAGACTATAATGACAGGATGGCGACCATTTTCCTGGCTAATGACGGCTACATATCAGGACCATTAAGAAATATGAACGGTCTACCAAAAGTGAATGAAATCAAAGATCTGCTTTTAAGAAATTGAACTTGATTATGTTAAAACGGGGATTGAATCTATATTTGATCCCCGTTTTTT
>JAFGMF010000023.1 GCA_016927675.1 Candidatus Cloacimonadota bacterium | reverse complement strand
CTCAATACCATATATTCGCAGGATAATGTCTGTCAAACTGTCGGTAATTATGATACTCGCGATTTTTATCATATCATCACCAATTCTGACGGAGATTCCCTGATCACAGAAGAAGATGCCGAACAGGTCTTTAATTCCGGTCTGTATGCAGACGGCTTTTATTATTTTAAGGTAATTGTCCGGGATGCCAGTCTAAACGTGGCTGCAGATTCAATGATGGTCTATTTTAATAATGGAGTTCATGTAGATAATAATGTTGTAGAACAGATAATTTCACTGTCCAATTATCCTAATCCGTTCAATTCATCAGGAGCCGGACGGAATCCCGGTACAACGATTTCTTTCAGACTAACCACCGGTCTTCGTCAAGGCCACGAGCGGCAGAAGGATCTCCCCGAGTTAACAATTTATAATTTGAAAGGTCAGAAAGTGAAAACTTTCCCAGTCACAGAATCCCAAAGTCAAACAATCTCCCTGGTCTGGGATGGGACAGACCAAAATAACTGCTTCGTTCCCGGAGGTGTTTATTTATACAGATTAAAAACCGGGACATGTGAAAAAGTTAATAAAATGATATTGTTAAAATAAAAAAATGAGTCTGGCTTAGGCTGGTTAGATAAGGACTTAGCCAGACCAAGGAGAGAAACAATGAGCGAAAGAACAATCGTAACGATGCCTGGGGATGGAATTGGCAAAACCGTTTTGCCTGAAGCAATTCGTGTTTTGGATGCTGTTGGTTTCGATGCCGAATATGTACATACGGATATCGGCTGGGAATTCTGGTGCAAGGAGGGAAATCCGCTTCCTAAAAGAACGCTTGATCTGATCGAAAAACATAAAATCGCCTTGTTTGGCGCGATAACTTCCAAACCGAAAAGTGAAGCAGCCAAGGAGATCGATCCGGCGATTGCCGATAAAGGTTTTGTTTACTATAGTCCGATTGTGGGTTTACGCCAGCATTTTACTCTGGATATCTGTCAGCGGCCATGTATCTCTTTTAAAGGGAATCCGTTAAACTTTATCCGCAGAGGACCCGGCAATACGATCGAAGAGCCGGAAGTGAATGTTGTTGTTTTCAGACAGAATACCGAAGGATTATATGGCGGAGTAGAATGGACTAATCCTCCCGATCAGGTTTATGATGCGCTTATGACCCATCCTAAATTCAGCAAGAATTTCGGTTGGAGTCCCCGCGAAGAAATTGCCGTTTCCACTCGAATTTTTACCAGGAAATATTCGGAAAGAATTTGCCGGGCTGCTTTTGAATATGCTAAAAAATTCTCTTATCACCGCGTAACACTCTGTGAAAAACCAAATGTAATCCGTGAAACCAGCGGTATGATGCTGGCTATCTGTCGTGAACTGGAAAAAGAATATGAAGGCATCAGGTTCGATTACACAAACATTGATGCCCAGATGATGTGGTTGACAAAAGACCCGGAAAATTACGGCGTGATCATTGCCGGAAACATGTTCGGAGATATCGTTTCCGATGGTTTTGCCGGTCTTGTGGGCGGTCTGGGTTTTGCCTGCAGTGCCAATATCGGTGAAAATGTGGCTATCTTTGAACCAACTCACGGTTCTGCGCCCAAATATGAAACGTTCAATCCCTCCATAGTCAATCCTATTGCCATGATAATGAGCGCTTGTATGATGCTTGATCATATCGGTGAGATCGAGAAAGCCGCTCAGATCCGAAAAGCGATTGCCAAGGTTGTTGAAGAAGGAAAAGTTCGTGCGTATGACATGCTCAAAATGCGGGGTAGTCAGGAAGTAATCAAGCAGGGGGCAGCTTCAACAAAAGAAATGACCGATGCAATTATTGCTGCATTGTGATTGTAAATCTTATCCAAGCTGGGGCTTGGATAAGAGAAGACAGAGAAGATATATTTATTTAAAACATTTCCTGTTTCCAAGCCCCAGCATGGAGACATTTTAATATGTAGGAGAAATAATGAAAATCCTTGAATTGTGGCCAGAAATAGAATGGATTAAAGATGATGAATTGCGGGAAAAAGTAACCAAGACCTGGGAAGCTGCCTTGCAGCGAAGTGTTTTGACCGCCACCGATTTGATGAGTATTCCTTTTACTCTGCTTTGCGGACCGGATCTTAAAGTAACATTTATGGATCATAAACGCAGCGTCGTTCATATTGTCAAAGCAGCCGGTGAAAAAGTGAATGAATTCTATCATGGTGAATTACCCGTAAATATGGATGTATTAATAGCCGGAGCGATTTTGGCGGATGTTGGCAAGCTGCTGGAATATGTTCTTGATGAAAACGGTAAAACTGTGCAGGGAACTTATGGTAAATATCTGCGGCATCCATTCAGCGGTGTTGCTTTAGCAGAAGAATTCGGCTGTCCCCCTGAAGTATGTCATATCATCGCCACCCATGCCGGAGAAGGTGATATGGTAAAACGTACCACGGAAGCTTATCTTGTCCATCATGCAGACTTTATGACTTTTTTACCGTTTAAAAGCAGATTGAAGGTGTGAGGCAATTGCGAATCCAAGCTGGGGCTTGGATTCGAGAAGTGTTTTTAAAAAAAATAAATTTTTCTTGTTTCCTGGCTCCAGCTTGGAAACACAAGGAGGAAAAATGGGATTGACTTTGATTGAAAAAATCCTGGCAAATCATAGTGGAAATAGTGAAGTGAAACCGGGAGAGATAATTGATATCGAAATTGATGTCCGGGTTGCTCGGGATTTTGGCGGAGCAAATGTTGTAAAAAATATCATAGATAATAATTTAACCGTACATGATCCGACTAAGACTTTTTTCACCTTTGACTGCAATCCTACCGGATCTGATCAGAAGTACGCTGCAAATCAGCAATATTGCAGGGTATTTGCCCGGGAGCAAGGCATTAAAACTTTCGATATAAATGCCGGTATAGGTACGCATCTGGTAATCGAAAAAGGATATGCAATTCCCGGATCAACAGTCATTTCAACAGATTCTCATGCTAATATTCTGGGCGCGATCGGAGCTTTCGGTCAAGGGATGGGTGATCGTGACATAGCTGCAGCCTGGGCAAATGGAAAAGTCTGGTTCAAGGTACCATCATCGGTAAAAATCAACCTGATAGGAAATAAACCTGCTAATCTTTCAGCCAAGGATATCGTGTTGAATTTACTGGCTGAATTCGGGGCTAACCAGCTGCTCGGTTATTCTGTTGAGATCTATGGTGAAAGTGTAGAGAATTTGACTCTTGATGAGAGAATAACTATATCATCCATGGCAACCGAAATGGGGGCAATTATTATTTTATTTCCTCCTTCAGAAGCAATAATGCGCTATTGCGAGACCAGAGCCGGAAAAGCGCTGGAAGCAATCTGGGCTGATGATGATGCCGTCTACGAAAAGGAATTTAATCTTGATCTGGGATCTTTTATCCCGATGATCTCCCGCCCGGGTCACCCTGAGGATACAGTTGGGATTGATAAGCTGGCAAAGATCAAAATTGATTCTGCTTTTATCGGAAGCTGTACAAACGGCAGGATAGAAGATATGCGTGCTGTAGCCAGAATACTTAAGGGAAGAAAAGTAGCTCCGGGTGTTGTTCTTAAGATTGTACCCTCAACGGATGAAGTCTGGAATAATTGTCTTGATCAGGGGATAATAAAGATATTCAAGGAAGCGGGAGCTCTCGTAGGCAATGCCGGTTGTGCTGGTTGTGCCGCCGGTCAGATAGGGCAGAATGGTCCCGGCGAAGTTACTGTCAGTACCGGAAATCGTAATTTCACCGGGAAACAGGGTAAGGGTTTCGTTTATCTGGCTTCACCGGCCAGTGTTGCTGCATCTGCTGTTGCTGGTTACATTACAACAGAACAGGATATTCCCACAGAACCTGCAACTTTCGAGCAATCAAATGAATCGGAGACTGTAATTCAGCAGGTTAAGAAAGATAAAGACATCATAACGAAAAAAGATTCCCTTCTTGTAGGTAAGGTATGGTTGATCATGAAAGATAATATCGATACGGACATGATCTTTCATAATCGCTATTTGACTATTACAGAAATAAGTCAGATGGGTCAGTACACTTTTGATAATCTGGAGGGTTGGACAGATTTTGCTGAGAAAGCAGAATCCGGAGATATCGTGATAACAGGAAAAAATTTCGGTGCCGGAAGCTCCAGGCAGCAGGCGGTGGATTGTTTCAAATCTCTGGGAGTACAGGCAATTCTGGCAGAATCCTTCGGAGCTATCTATGAAAGAAATGCAATTAATGCAGGTTTCCCGATTCTCACATATCAAGACATTTCTGGATTGGAGCTGAACCAGGGAGATAGAATTCAAATAGATTTAACCAGCGGCATAGTTACCAATCTTGAAAATGATAAAGCCATTCAGATTAATCCTTTCTTCGATGTCCAGATGGAAATTTATAAGAGAGACGGGCTGTTGAAGTAATTTGAAATTTGAAATTAGTAAATGTGAAATGTGAAATT
>JAFGMF010000160.1 GCA_016927675.1 Candidatus Cloacimonadota bacterium | reverse complement strand
TCCCGATTCTGAATATTACACGGAAAGTATATACAGACTGGGAACGGTTTATTTCGAGTTAGCTCTTGATGCCAGAAATCCTCAGGAATTTTATTCCAGAGCGATTGAATATTTTGATGTGGTAGCCAATCAGACCGGTGATCCGCTTCAACACTACGGTTTGTTTCAGCGGGGATGGTCCAATTTCAGCAGCGGTAAATTCGAACGTGCTATCGAGGATTTTTCCAGAATACTGGAAATCATTGAAGTGGATTCTCTACGGACAAGGAGAGCCTTCTTTGAAGCGGACGCCATAGAAAATATCGCTTTCAGCCTGATCGAGTATGACGGGACAGATTATGATCAGGCATCAGTAGCGGCAGCTAAAGCAAAAGAGATATTTACCACTTTCGTCAATGATGATTATGGTAAACTGATCATCCGTAAAGCCATTGCTCTTGAGCTGACCTATTCAGCACCGATGAGGGCGATTGATCTGTACAACAGCTATATTCATCTTTATCCGCTCAGCAAAGAATGTCCTACTTATATCGATTCAATTATCACCATATATCAGAGATATCCTGAAAGGGTAAGAAATGATCAGCAGGCGGAAGATCTGATAATTCTCCAGAAAGTCAGGCTGGTTCAGGATTACAGGATAGATTCCGAATGGTATATAGCGAACCGTAATAGAGATATACCTGTGCAATTGGGAATAATCCGGGAAGCGTATGAATTTCTGGAGCCAAAGTATTACAACAACTTTGTTTATCTCAAGAATGAAGATAATTATCTTTCCTACAAAGAACTTATAACAAATTATGCTGCTTTTGATGAGTTCAGGGATGAAACAGGATTGCAGAATCTGCGCAGAATGAGGAAGAATCTGATCGATCTCAGCACAAATCTGGCAGAAACCACACAGGAACCGGCTTTCTATTTTTATGTGTTGAATGATATCTCAAGCTATAACAGTTATTATCCTGAAAATGACAATTTCTACGATTATGAAGAAGATAAATTCTACAGTTATGAAAAAATTTACGAATTACTTTTACCAAGAGTAGCAGAAGAACCATATCAAGATTCCCTTCATAATATATATATGGACAAAAATGAACTGGAATCCTTCTATATTGCAGCAACTATAAATTATGAGACTATCTTGAATTCACCTGATTATTCAAATGAATACAAGGAATCTGAGCTGATCAGGATCACTCAGTTGAGAGCTGAATTGCGTTATTTCCGTGATGAATACAGCGATGCTTTCAATGATTATGAGCACCTGTTGAGTTATCAGATAGACAATGATCTGAGAACCGAGACATTTGCCAGAATGGCCGAAATAAGCAGGATCAGAGAGGATTACAAAGCAGAAGAAGATTATTATCGCCAGGCTTTACTGTATTGTACCGAGGAAGAAAAAGAGGCTTTTACCAATAATGTATTGGCTTCCATCCAAGCTCAGGCAAATCAGTTGGGACAGCTAGGAAATCATTATACTGCTGCCGAAGAGTATCTCAGATTGGCCGGCGAACTTGAGAATAGAGATCTGAATAAGAGTATCGGATTCAGAGTAAAAGCAATAGAATCCTACAAAAAAGTCGGAGAATACGAGAAAGCGATCGATCAGTATCTTGAGATTGCTGCCAGGAGAGAATCCAATAGTGAAGAATTTGCTGCTTATATGGGCGCTTTCACTATTTCAGACAGTTTGATGCAGGACTGGCAGTTAAGCGAAAGTCTCCGCTACAGATATATTCTTAAATATCCTTATGCGAATGAAACTTATCGCCTGAGGCTGCAGATAATAAGTTTTTATGAGGACGAAAGCAGATTCAATGATAAAATGCGGGCTGCCGAGATGTATCTTGATTTATACGAAGATTCTGCTGAGATGGATATCGGAACCGATTCCAGAGAAAATATTTACCTGAGGGCGATCGCTATTTACAAAGAGATGGCGATGACTGATCTGGAAATTGAACATATGATCAGATTCGAGAAACTATATCCTGAGCATCCTCTGGCTAACACTTTTTTACAGCGGGTAGCCCTGATTTATGATGAGCGCAATGAGACGGAGAAATTTGAAGATCTGGCCAGGTATATTTATCGTAAAGATCCATCAATAGATCTTTTTACCGCTATTATCGCAGAAAAGCTAAAGGTTAAGAACGATGAGATCGACAGCCTTTTTGCTGCTCAAGAATATGAGCAGATGGCCGTAAAAATTGATGAATTCAGGGATATTGACAGTGCCTACAAAGCAGATGGCGGAAATATAGATCTAACTTCTTTCTATGATCAGTTCGATTACTATACTGCTTATGTCAATTTTCATCAGCGTTATCAAAACAAACTGGAAAACATAGAACAGGATTTTCTGGTGCGAACACCAGATCAAATGATCAGAGTTAATGAAAATACTGAATGGAAAAGGCATATAATAAACGACCGGAGAATTGAAAAGGTAATGGAAGAAGCAGACCAGATCAAGGCAGATATCATTGCCCTGATCCAGGAAGGAAATAATTACGATCTGGACACCGAAAGCAAGACTCACGGACTTTACCTGGCTGCCAGATCTTATGATCATGCAAGTAATGCAGTGGATATTCAGATCACGAAATTTGTCGATGTTTCCAATCAGTTGAACAACGAGCAAATGAGGGAAAATCCCGTACAGCAGCAACAATATAAAGAAAATCTGTTGTCGAATGGCAAAAAACTGTCTTTTGATTTCAAGAAAAAAGCTAATGAATTATACCAATACCTTCTGATCACTTTCTATGATGATCAGGATTATAATGATCAATGGACGGATCTGGCTTATGAACGCCTCGTTGAATGGGGAGTCAGGAACCCGAAAGTATATCAATATGCAGTTAAAAATTCAATCTGGAAAATGATGAGTTCCTACCGGGTAGACAGAAACATTCCTCTGTCGGATGAAATCTGGGTAAATCTGGAGACAGATTCGATTGCAACCGATGCTGATTCTACCGCTCAAATATTTACTCTGGACAGCGTTGAAGAAACACTTCTGGCGATGCAAATGGATGCTGAGATCATTCCTGAACTGATCAAGATCAACTACCGGTATCTTGTTCCCGTTGAAATATTCATCAATGGAGAACCATTGGATAAAATCCACACTAAAATTGAAAATGAAGAAGCTGCCGGCGAATATTCAGAATTCCAGGTGAGTTATTACAAATACTTGAAAAAAGGAAAAAATGTAATTCTATTTAAAATCAATAAACCGCCTTTCCGATCTGAAGAAAGCCTGTTCACAACTTCGGTTGTATATCAGTATGATCAGGAAGAACTTGATTATCACAGAAGCACTGAAGAGATCATGATTGTATCGGACTATAACTGGAATTCTCAGTTAACTGCTGAAGGCAGCGAAACGCCTGATCAGGAAGCAGAATGGAAAGCTGCAGGACAGGGATATTTCAGTTTTTACCAGAGACAGATATACGGTCTGGAAGAGAGTAAAGCTTTACCTATCTGGTATCCGATGGTCGATACGACCATGAATGTATCGGCATTTTTCAAACGCGAATTTACCGTAACCGGAGAAGTTCTGGAAGCTAAAGCCCTGTATCTAGGGCAGAATAAAATCACTATCTGGATAAATGGGGTTAAATTTGTAAATGGCGAAGATATTATCTTAGACCCGAAAATGGGAAAAGCTCTCAGCCAGGAGTTGTTTATTCCGAATTTAATGACCGGAGATAATACAATATTGATCCGTGTTGACGGTAATATCAAATATAAAGGATTAATCTTTGAATTAATTTATATCCAGAAGAAGGATGAGCTGACATCAGCAGATCCGGAGCCAGAAACTGAGCTGCAGCTTGAGGATCCGGATGCTTACACGGCCGAAGAGGTTCAACCTGAGGAATAGAGAATCGGAGTTGAAAATGAGGAAATGGTTAATTCTGTTATTTATTGCGGGAATGTTCACTTTTATCCTGGCACAGGAAGATGCAGAATCCAATCTGAAAGAGATCAAGAAAATGGAGACATTAACAAACAAAGAAGTGGATGAAGTTAAAATAGAGATAAGAAAACCTGATAATGCCTCGCTGTTATCAAGAAAACCGACAGATTTTGATCTCAAACAGAAATTTGATGTAGTCAGCAAGATAAAAAAATCAAATAAATTATTATATTAAACATTTTGGGAGGTATGGATGAAAAAAGTAGGCTTAAAGTTATTACTGGTCACATTTCTGATTTTCAGCATAGCTAACCTGTCTGCTAAGAATATTATCGATATTTACATGGATGGCGGGCCGGTAATGCATATAATTACAGGATTGCTGGTGATAGTTATCATTCTCGGTATTATTAAGTACTGGCAGCTGGCAATCAAGGAAAAAATTGATGCCCAGAGGTTTTATCTGAAGTTGAAGGGCTATATCAGAAATCATCAGACTGAAGAAGCATCCAGAATTTGCAGTCAGTTCAAGAAAACAACACTTGGCTTTATCTTCTGGAGTGGTTTTCTTGGTTATAATGATGCGTTGAAATCCGGGAAAAAGGGTCAGGAACTGCAACGGGTGCTGCAAAATTCATTTGATGAAGCAGGCCTGCAATCGATACCAAAAGTTGAAGGTGGTATCTTCTGGTTTGAGATCATAGCCCAGGTGGCTACTTTGCTGGGTCTTCTGGGAACCATATTTGGTCTGATCGGAGCATTTGATGCTCTGGCGAATGCACCTGAAGCAGACAAGAGCCGTCTGCTTACTCAGGGAATTTCCCAGGCAATGGGAACGACGGCTTACGGTCTTATTGTTGCAATTCCGACGATGTTTCTTAAAGGAGCTCTGCAGGCAAGAGCAGATAAGATCATCAATGACATTGATGAGTTTTCCGTAAAAGTAATTAATCAGATCAATTATTCGATGAAGGAATAATTTATGGCACATCCACCTTCCAAAAGCAGGAATCTGAAGAAGAAGGAGCCGCGCTCGCTTAATCTGATTCCTATCATGAATCTGTTTATTGTTGTTATTCCGATGTTAATGACAGTAATGGTTTCGGTTCATCTAGCCATGATCCAGATAACGTTACCAACTGTAGGTGATGAAGCTCAAGTTAACGAGAATGAAGAGCCGCCTCCTCGGATAATACTGGTTCTTCAGACGACAGGTTTTGAAATAGTGGTTGGCGAAGATGTTGAAGAGGAAATCGGATTACTTGAAGCTGAAGAACAATTTGGCAATTTTGATTATGAGAGTTTGAACAACAGGATGAAAAGTTTGAAAGAACAGTATGAAAAACAGTATACGGTGGATATTTTACCGGATCCTTCGGTAAAATATGACACGCTGTTGAAATCTATTGATATCTGCAAGTTCAATGGTTTTCAGAATATCAAGTATCTTACTTCATCCCGGAAAATATATAGAGCTTCAAAGAAATAGGAGCTGATATGAAGCGAACGGCTATTGTCGTAAACAGAAAACCCGGAGGTCCATTCGAACCGCGACCCCGCGGAAAAAAGGTAAAAGATCTTAATATTACCTCTTTGATCGACATCCTAACGATCTTACTGGTATTCATGCTAAAAAATATTTCCATGGATGCCATTCAGAAAAATGCTCCTGAAGGGATGCTGCTACCGACGACGATCACCAAAGATGAATTGATCAAAAAAGGTCTGGTAGTTAATGTTAAGATCTACACAGATAAAATTCTGTTCGGAATGGATAATTTTCGGATCGGGAGTCTGGATGAATTTACGAGCAATCAGGAAGTGAGAAAGAATCTGCTTTCTCTGCTCAAAATCGAAGCTGACAGGATTACCAATACAGGAAGTATTCCTTCATTATTGATCCAAGCTGATAAAGAACTGGATTGCAGGTATATTACCGATTTTATTAATTTCAGTGCCAGTGCCAGCTTTGCCAATATCTATTTCTCGACAATTCACACTGACAATCTGACCGAGGTGTTGGGGTTATAAACAGAGGTTTATATGGCAGAAAGAACATTGAATCTAAAATTGAAATATAAAGACAAGTATCTTGATACTGCTAAGTTCAAGCGAGACTTTACGAAGAAGTTTTATATCGGAAGTGACAGACATCAGTTCTGGCAGATTCTGGATAAGAAATTTCCCGGAAAGTATCTGCTGATCAGCCGGAAAGGTGATGGGTTCAATCTATATCTGAGAAATGATATGGATTTGAATGTCCGGAAAGATGGTGAGGATCTAACTAAAAATGAACTTCGTCAGAAGAATTTGCTCAAGGGTAATGTGTTGAAACTTGATATAAATTCTAACGGCCAGATAACTTTTGCTGATGACTGGCAGATCGAGTATTTTTTCCTGAAACCATACCAATATGTGCCGGCATCAGAAGAGATGGCAATAATCAAAGAGTTTTCCAAGTGGCCGCCATTATCAAGAGAACAGCGATTCACCAGAAATTTTCTGCTCCTTGGTCTTCTTTTTACAGTAATCGGCATTCTTGTTGTGGATTCACTGTATGTTCCGCCGCCCAAGATGGATTTTCTGCAGAGATTGGAGAGGATTGATCAGATAGCTACTAGGATTGAACCGGAAATAATTGAGGAACTGCCTTCTGATGTTCCCATAAATATTGCCGAGGAAAAAGCCGAGACCGAAGAGGAAGCCCAGGAAGTTATGGAAACAGCCGAAAAGACTTCTGTTGCGGAATTCGAAGAGATGTTCGGCGAGGTATACGAATCCAGTGGAGATTTTCAGGGAGAATTGTTCGAAATTGATGTGGTTAGTGAGATTGTTGTCAATCAGCCGGTTTCAGGTGTAAAAACACCTGTGAAAAGAGACCAGGGCAACAGAACAGGTGTGCTGGAACAGGTCAGCAGTAAATCAATTGACGTGAGCAGTATCAATCAGGATTTCCAGAGTCTGGAAAGCCTGGATCTTGGCAGTGAATTTAAACTGGAAGAAGTAGATCTGGCCAGCCTGAGCGGGGAAGTTGAAGAATTTCAAACTACTAAAGTGAAAAGTAAAGCTCAGTTTGAAGTCGTAAAAAGAAAGTTTCAGAATCTGCAGACAGTTCAGGAAAGTAGTATTGAACTGCAGGAATTCAGTCCGGAAGCAAAAACAGAAATCGCCAATATCAATCAGGTTGTGAATGCATACAAACCTCAGATAACCAAGATTTTTATCGTAGAACAGATGTATATGGACATGTACGGAACTATTGAATTTGTGCTTTACATCGACGATAATGGGAAAGTTGTAGCAGTGGATATTAATCCAGTGTCTGGCAGTTTCTTTACTGATTCCTTTATCCAGAAAACCGAAGATACCATCATGAAATGGAAGATTCCAGTCACTAAAGCTGTTCCATATAGTTTCAGAATGAAATTCCTGAAACAATAACCAGATTTTTTGAGAAAGCCCCTTCTCTGAGGGGCTTTTTTTATCTT